>JAGNPC010000183.1 GCA_017989795.1 Paludibacter sp.
ACGAAAAATACCTGCGGGCAGAGATCTTCGCAAACTCCGCATGCTATACAGTCTTCTTCTACCCAGACTTTTGCTATTGCCATAATTAATTATTTCTTTTAGTTAGTAATTATTTTTTCTGATTGTATTTTAATGCCTATAACAGACAAACAAAAGAAGTTGTTCATACATTTTGTCAATATTATTTCCTCTTACATAATAGAGTGTTTTTTTTTGCCGATATCATAATATTGAAACACACTTTTGTACGACGTATGCTAGCTTTAGTACAAATGTTTAGTTAGATAAAGTTAAATTACGAAAATTATTTTTTTACAAAAAACTGAATATGTGATAGATAGACGCATTTTAAATATAGTACTAAAATAATTAAAGGTACTATGTATTGCATAGTACTTTCGGAACATATATATTTGCAAAATAATTGACAAATCAGAGATTAATCAGTAGCAGTATAAAAATTTTCAAACGAGAATGATAAAAATAGAAGGCGTTCATAAAACTTATTTCACCGAAGCCACTTCATTACATGTATTAAAGGGTATCGATTTAAATATCTCAGAAGGAGAATATGTATCGATAATGGGTGCATCGGGTTCAGGAAAATCTACCTTATTGAATATTATCGGAATTCTTGATAATTACGACAAAGGAAATTATTTTCTGAACGGAAAACTAATTAAAGACCTGAGCGAAAAACAGGCTGCTGCTTATCGCAACGAAATGATTGGATTTGTATTTCAGTCGTTTAACCTGATAAACTTTAAAAATGCACTCGAAAATGTAGCTTTACCTTTATATTATAAAAATGTAAGTCGTAAGCGCCGCAATATTATTGCTATGGAATATCTTGACCAAATGGGCCTGAAAGAATGGGCACATCATTTACCCAGCGAAATGTCGGGTGGTCAAAAACAACGTGTGGCCATTGCAAGAGCCATTATTTCAAAACCAAAAATTCTTTTGGCCGACGAACCTACAGGGGCTTTGGACAGTGTGACATCGGTTGAAGTAATGAAAGTGTTGAGAGAATTAAACAGTAACGGACTTACATCGATCATTGTAACCCACGAACGTTCGGTGGCCGAAGAAACCCGCCGAATAATTCATATTAAAGATGGATTAATTGAAAACGAGGAACGAAGATAACCCAGAATATTCATACAGACTGAAATATAAACTTTTAAATTTGACAGATATGCTTAGTACAATGTTATTATTTATTTTGATACCGGTGATATTTATTTTTGCACTTTTACTTCCTGTGATAGCAATTATCGATATTTTGAGAAGTAAGTTCGAAGGCAATGATGCGCTACTTATGGCTTTGATTGTAATTTTTATACCATTTGGTGCAATTGTGTATTTTTTCATTGCTCCGGCGAGAAAAATTAATACGCATTGATCTTTAAGCATAAGACAGTAAATCAATAAAACCATTGAAATTTAAAAATCCAAAATGAATGTACTTCAGGAAATATTCGCCAGTTTAAAACACAATAAACTCCGTACTATACTTACCGGTTTGTCGGTGTCGTGGGGTATTTTCATCCTGATTGTGTTGCTTGCTGCCGGAAATGGTCTGCAAAACGGAGTCACTTCAAATTTTAGCGATCGTGCCACAAATATGGTGCAAATGTGGCCCGGACGTACTTCGATGCCTTACAAAGGTTTAAAAAGTGGGCGTTCGTTAAGTTTTAGCGATAAACAAATTTTAGCTGTAAAAGAAAATCTGGATGGTACAGAAGGTGAATCGGGAGTTATTGATAACAACCTGATTATAACCTATAAAGATGAATATGGAAATTTCAGTATAAAAGGCGTGGAACCAGTTTATAACGACATTTTCAATTTGAAATTCGAAGCTGGAAATGGTCGTTTTATTAATCAACTCGATTTAGAGAATAAAAACAAAGTAATTGTACTCGATAAAAAAATAGAAGAGACGCTTTTTCGAAAAGAATCAGCCATAGGAAAATATGTGCAAGTGGGTAAAATAATGTTTAAAGTAGTAGGCGTTAACACCAAAAAGGAACGATGGGGCGGAGGAAATGCTTATATTCCATTTACTACTGCACAGGCAATATTTAATCCCGATAAAAAGTTTTATAACATTGCTATGACTGTAAACGGCATGGAAACATTAGCAGAAAACGAGGTTTTCAACGATAAATTGAAAGAAACTATGTCGAAAAGCATGTATTTCGATGCCAAAGACACTCAGGCGCTGTGGCTGAGGAATTCGCAAGAAAATTATTTAAAAACCATGAGAATATTTGGAGGTATAACCATTTTTGTGAGCATTATTGGCATATTTACACTTATTGCCGGAATTGTGGGTGTAAGCAATATTATGTTGGTGTCGGTACGTGAACGCACTCGCGAAATTGGCATTCGTAAAGCTATTGGTGCACCTCCTGCATCAATTTTGCTTTCGATAATTATTGAATCCATTTTAATAACTACAGTTTTTGGTTATATAGGTATGATATTGGGCGTAGGCCTTATAGAAATTGTGAATATCATTTTACAACAATCGGCTGCTCAAAGTGAAACCGGAATGTCCGTTTTTAAGGATCCTTCCGTGCAACTTTCATACGTGTATATTTCCACTGCAATTCTTATTTTGGCTGGTGTATTTGCCGGATATATGCCTGCGCGAAGAGCTGTAAGAATTAAACCTATAGAAGCAATGAGGGAATAATGATAAGCATTTAAATTGCAAATTTTGAATAAACAAATGGACAACCCATCGCAACATAAAAACAATAATACTTTGAAAATCAGCTTTAGATGGCTACGCATCTTTTTTGACCCCGATCGCTGGCAGGAAATATGGTTTACCATTACGCATAATAAATCGCGAAGTATAATGACTGCTTTTGGCGTTTTCTGGGGCATGTTTATGCTTGTGGTAATGGTTGGAGCAGGAGTGGCGCTCGAAAAGGGTATTAGTTCTGAAATTGAAGGTTTTGCAACCAATTCATGCTTTATATGGTCTGAGCAAACTTCGGAACCTTACAAAGGTCTTAAAAAAGGTCGCAATTGGAATATCCTTAACGAAGACATTGATGTGCTTCGAAGAAATGTTCCTGAAATTCAATATATTGCTCCTGTACTTTTTGGTGGTGGAGAAAACAACAATGTGATACGAAGTGATAAATCAGGAACTTTCTTAATGAAGGGAAATTATCCTTCATACAATCTGATTGATGAAAGTAAAATGATTTATGGTCGCTACATTAATGATATTGACATAGCTGAAAAAAGAAAAGTTTGCGTCATTGGCGAAAGAGTTTTCGAAGTTCTTTTTCCAGGGGATGAAAACCCTTTAGGAAAAAACATTCAGGTGAATGGCATTTATTTTCAGGTAATTGGTGTCGTACGGCATACTTCGGATGTAAACATAGGTGGAGATGCACAGGAAACTGTGGTTTTGCCTTTTACTACTATGCAACAGGCATTTAATCAGGGTAATGTGGTTCATTTTATTGCAGTTACAGCTATACCCGGAGTAAAAGTAAAAGTGATTGAAGATAAAATAAAAGCGGTTTTGAAAAGCAGACACAGCATTTCGCCCGACGACAAAACTGCTGTGGGTGGAATGAATATCGAAGATCAGTTTACCATGTTTCTGTATTTGGGAATTGGAATTGCATCGTTAATATGGATAGTTGGTTTGGGTACATTATTGGCTGGTGGAATAGGAGTGAGCAATATTATGCTCGTAACAGTACGCGAACGAACAAAGGAAATTGGCATTCGCAGAGCTTTGGGAGCTACGCCTCAAAACATAATTGGACAAATACTCAGCGAAAGCATTGTGCTTACATTGCTGGCCGGAATTGCCGGAATATTACTGGGCGTAGGACTGTTACATGTAGTTGGTATTGCATTGAGCTCTGGCGATCAGTTTTTCAAGGATCCGCAAATCAGTTTCGGAGTAGCTATTGGAGCACTCTTTATATTGGTTTTGATTGGTGCTTTTGCAGGTTTTCTGCCAGCCAACAGAGCATTGAATATTAAGCCTATTGAAGCCATTAGAGAAGAATAATTTATAAAAATATTTATACAGAAATTTTCATATCATAACTCAATAATTCAGCACTTTATGAAAAAGTTTTTTAAAGTTTTCCTGTTCGTTTTATTAGCTGCAGTTGTGCTTGGCACATTTTATTTTTTATGGAAAAAATCGCAACCTGTCGAAAAGAAATATGTGATTGAAGAAGTTACTAAAAGCAACATCGAGAAACGCACAGTAGCCACCGGAAAGGTTGAACCCAGAAACGAGATTCTAATCAAGCCTCAAATGTCGGGGATTATTGCTGAAGTATATAAGGAAGCAGGCGATGTAGTGAAAGCGGGCGATGTAATTGCAAAAATCAAAGTTATCCCCGACATGGTAAGCCTTAGTTCGGCCGAATCGCGCGTGGTGCGTGCACAACTCGTTTTCGATCAGTCGAAGCGGGACTTTGAACGTAACAGCAAACTCTTCAACGAAAAAGTAATTTCGAAAGAGGAATTCGAAAAGTCGGAGTTACAGTTCAAAAACGACAAAGAAGAATTGAAATCAGCTCAGGATAATCTTGGTCTTATTCGCGATGGAGTTTCAAATGACAAGTCGCAGATTAGTAATACATTGGTGCGTTCTACCATAAACGGAACTATACTCGATGTACCTGTAAAAGTAGGTAATTCGGTTATTCAATCGAATAATTTCAACGATGGAACTACTATAGCTACTGTGGCCAATATGAACGATATGCTTTTTGTGGGAAAACTCGACGAAACCGAAGTGGGCAGGGTAAACGTGGGAATGTCAATGGATATTACAATTGGGGCATTGCAGGATACTAAACTCACAGCTACACTCGAATATATTTCACCAAAAGGTATTGAAGAGAGCGGTGCTATTA
>JAGNPC010000184.1 GCA_017989795.1 Paludibacter sp.
TTCGCTGTAAAGCCAAGTTTTTCGTCGAGCACTTTGAAAGGAGCAGAGAATCCAAATGATTCTAATCCCCATACTTTACCGTTAGAACCTACTAAACCTTGAAGGTTTACAGGAAGTCCAGCTGTAAGACCAAAGATTTTAGCACCTGCAGGTAGTACGCTTTCTTGATATTCAGCAGATTGGCTACGGAACAATCCTTCTGATGGTACAGAAACCAAACGTACTTTAATACCTTCGGCACGTAATAAAGCAGCACCTTCGTTCAAGGTTGAAACCTCTGATCCAGAAGCAACTAAAATTACATCAGGGTTACCATCGCAATTTACAACGTATCCACCTTTTTCAGCTTTTACAGCTTCAGCTTTACGATCGGCAGCTGGTAAGTCTACAATGTTTTGACGAGATAGAATTAAACCTGTTGGAGTATGTGTATTTTCCATAGCCATGCGCCATGCTACTGTACATTCTTCCACATCGGCCGGACGAAGTACTAACATAGAGTTGTGACCTTTGTGGTTTTTTAATTTCTCCATCAAACGAATTTGAGCTTCTTGCTCAACTGGTTCGTGAGTAGGACCATCTTCACCTACGCGGAAAGCATCATGTGTCCAGATAAACTTCACTGGAAGTTCCATTAATGCAGCCATACGAATAGCTGGTTTCATGTAATCAGAGAATACAAAGAAGGTAGCACAAGCTGGAATAACACCACCATGTAAGCTCATACCAATACAAACGCAAGCCATAGTCAATTCAGCAACACCAGCTTGAAGGAATGCACCAGAGAAATCATCTTTTGTAAATGCTTTGGTATTTTTAAGGAAGCCATCTGTTTTATCAGAGTTCGAAAGGTCGGCACTCGATACAACCATGTTTTCAACTTCTTTTGCCAATACGCCCAATACAGTAGCCGAAGCTGCACGTGTAGCTTGACCTGATTTTTGAACAATAGCATCCCAGTTTACATTAGTTTTGCCAGTGAAGAAGAATTCCATTTTGGCAGCTAATTCAGGGTTTGCTTTTGCCCATTCAGCTTTAGTAGCATAACGTTCGGCCATAATTACTTCTAATTCGGCTGCACGTTTAGCGTATAATTCAACTGTTTCAGGAAACAATACGAATGGATTTTCAGGATTTCCACCCAATACTTTGATAGATTCAGCATACGAAGCACCACACTCGCTCAATGGCATACCATGTGTAGCACATTGGTTTTCGAAGCTTGAACCATCGGCTTTGCGAGCACCTTTACCCATTATGGTTTTACCAATAATTAGCGTTGGTTTAGCAGTTTCGGCTTTAGCGGTAGTCAATGCAGCACGAATTTGCTCAGCGTCGTTACCATCAATTTCCAATACTCTCCAGCCCCACGATTCGTATTTCATTTTTACGTCCTCGCTTGTAACGTCTTTTGTTTCGGTAGATAATTGAATATCGTTCGAGTCGTAGAACATGATCAAGTTATCCAAACCAAGGTGACCAGCTAAACGACCAGCACCTTGCGAAATTTCTTCTTGCACACCACCATCAGAGATGTAAGCATAGATAGTTTGGTTCATTACATCAGCAAAGCGAGCTTTTAAAAATTTAGCAGCAATAGCAGCACCTACGGCAAATGTATGTCCTTGACCAAGAGGGCCAGATGTGTTTTCGATACCACGCATAATATCTACTTCAGGGTGTCCTGGAGTTGGACTACCCCATTGACGGAACTGAGCCAATTCATCCATAGTAAATTTACCTGCACACGCTAATACAGAGTAAAGCATTGGCGACATGTGTCCTGGGTCCAAGAACATGCGGTCACGACCTTCCCATGTTGGGTTTTTGGGGTCGTACACCATAAACTCAGAGTAAAGAACGTTGATAAAGTCAGCTCCACCCATAGCACCACCTGGGTGACCTGATTTCGCTTTTTCTACCGCCGAAGCCGCAAGGATGCGGATGTTATCGGCAGCGCGATTTAAAATTTGTGTTGAATTCATAAAAATGTTGTTATTTGGTTGTTGTTTGAATTTTTAAAATTTATAGCCAATAGCGTAATTAATACCCCAATTAGCCTGTTCTGTTTTTACACCATATCCTGGTATATACCAAGGATATACCTTACCTAGTTTAGCCGAACCTATTGGTTTTTTTAGTCTTACTGTCCAGCCCATGTATAGTTTTGGAGCAATTTCCACACGTATACCGAGCAAAACCTCGTACCATTTAGCTAAGGTGTTTTGATCTATAAAGTTAGTTGTGACAGCAGTGCCCCAATAATCGTTCAGAATGGAAAAGTTTGTATAACTATATGTTACGGGAGCCATACCAAGCCTAAAACCAGCATAAAACAGGTTATTAGTTGGTTTTTGGTCTTTTTTCTGTTTCATTAAATTGATGTCGGCACCAATTCGTGCAAATAAAGCTTTGGACGTAAAGCCTACACCTGAATCGTTTATTCTATCGGCGTTTCCGTAACCCATTTCGAAGGTAGGAAAGTATTTGTTTTTTAGGTCCACCGAAACACCTGCCTCGTAGCTAATTCGCTCACCCTTATTTATAAAATAGGAGGCAATTGGAGCTAAATCAAGTTCAAAACGTATGCCTCTATACAATGGGAGTGTATCTTTTTCAACTTTTATTATGGCTGCTACTTTTGTTTTTGCTGTTGCTGTTTGCGCATGTAGGTTCCAAAGTCCCAGCATGCAAAACAGACTAATTATGATAGATCTTAATTTGTTCTGCATCGTAATTTAAAACTTCGGGTTGAATAATATGAATTGAATCGATAAAATTATCTGTGCTAACTACTTTATTTATAGTGTGAGTAGCTATGCAGCCACAAGGTAATGAGATGAAATAAGCGGGATTTGTTGTGTAGCTTATGCCGATAGTATCTTTTAAATCATTAAACTGAATAATAAAATTGGATTGCTCTGTGGCTGCATTGAGAGGTAATTTGATGGTGCTAATTTTTTTTGCATCTTTATATAAAAAAGAGTCTTTCGCAAAACCTTTTACCCAAATACTATCAACAGATAGAGCTTTTGAAGACTCGTCAGCTACCGTATAAATACCTGCTTTAAAGTTAACTGACAACTCCTGACGGCATTCACCTTCTGAAGTACAACCAAAGCCAACCATCGTAATCGATAGAAGGAGCAATCTAATTATGTACTTGTTTTTCATTTTCATAGCCGACTATAACAGTTCTCTAACTTCATTTTTAAGCATTTCGGCTGCCACTTCACCAGGCGATTGTTCGCTTTGGGTGTATACTTCAATAATTTTTTGTGCCAATACACTTGCAGGTAACTCCGGTGTACACATCGCGGCACACATATTTACTAATTTCAACATGCTTTCTTGAGTCGATCGCATGGCAGTCCACAGGTCGTTGCTCACATATATTTGTTGCGATGCATTGTGGCCAAACTCTTCGCGTATAGTTTGGAGCAATTTTGCTTGCAAATCAAAACAGTTCATGGAAGGCTCTATGGCATTTACAACCATATTTGTAGGCGTTGTGCGCTCTAAAACCAACATCAAACGTTCGTATGCTCTTAATTTGAGCGGTGTAGTAATCGACTGATTTTTGATACGTATATCATACTCTCGACGCTTTTGATCACTTTTCAAATGCTTGTCAATAAGCACCCACGCTGTTAAAAAAACCAACAGTGCCGGAATTGTAAATTTGAGTATTTCGTAACTATCCATCAATCAAATATTGTTTAAATGCTTTATTTAAAGTTCTTTTTCAATTAAATAATTATTTCTATCGGCTGCATTGCGCGAAATAAGTTCGCCCACAAAACCAGTTAAAAACAATTGGGTTCCCATAATCATGGCTACAAGCGATAAATAAAAATAAGGCGATTCGGTAACTAAAGGTGCACGAACACCTATTAGTATGTAATATAGTTTGTTAGCACCAACAATTAAAGTGGAGATAAAACCTAATGTAAACACTAAACTACCAATCATCCCAAAAAAATGCATCGGTTTTTTGCCAAATCGCGATAAAAACCATAGGCTTAATAAATCGAGATAGCCATTTACAAAGCGGTTTAATCCAAACTTTGTTTCGCCAAACTCACGCTTGCGGTGCTCTACCACTTTTTCGCCAATACGTTTAAAGCCAGCAATTTTTGCTAAATAAGGAATGTAGCGATGCATTTCGCCATAAACCTCAATGTTTTTCACCACCTCATTGCGGTAAGCTTTAAGGCCGCAATTCATGTCGTGTAGCTTAATGCCTGTAACCTTACGCGCCGTGGCGTTGTATATTTTCGAAGGAATATTTTTGCCAAAAGTAGAATCGTAACGTTTCTTTTTCCAACCCGACACAATGTCGAAATTCTCTTCTTTTATCATCCGATAAAGTTCTGGAATTTCATCCGGGCTGTCCTGTAAATCAGCATCCATTGTAATGACCACATCACCTTTAGCCGCTCTAAAACCGCAAAATAAGGCGGGTGATTTACCATAGTTATTACGGAATTTAATGCCACGCACATTTTTATTCGATTGTTGTAGTTTTTCAATCACTTCCCACGAGCGATCGGTACTGCCATCATTAATAAAAATTATTTCATAGCTAAATGTATTCGCTATCATCACCTTATCAATCCACTCATGTAGTTTAGCAAGCGATTCATCCTCGTTATATAATGGTACTACTATCGAAATATCCATATTGTTTTCTCTTTTGACTTAATTCTTTGTTCTTCTCTTTTTCTTCTTATCTTGTAACTCGTAACTTGTATCTCGTAACTCTTATCTCGTATCTTGTAACTCGTAACTCGTAACTCGTATCTCGTAACTCTTATCTCGTATCTTGTATCTCGTAACTCGTAACTCTTATCTTGTAACTCGTAACTAGATTTATTCTTCAAAAATACTTTTCTCTTTTTTAAGAAACGCGGCT
>JAGNPC010000185.1 GCA_017989795.1 Paludibacter sp.
TAAAACTTGTCGGCTTATCCAAGTGAGGCAATAGGTCTTTGGCATACAAAATGCCTTTTACATTATCCCTCGAATTGGCATAAACGGGTATGCGCGAATAGCCAGCTTCAACCACTTTGGCTAGTAAGTCTTTGAAATTCAGCTTTGAATCAATATCTACCATGTCTACCCGCGATGTCATTATGTCTACCACTCGTTTATCACCAAAACGAATAATACCTTCGAGCATTTCTTTGTCTTCGTCGGTGCTGTCGGAGGTTAGCTCCAGGGCGTGCGATAGTTCATCTTTGGATATTGTTCTGCGCTTCTGACGCGTCATTCTGTTATTTACTATCGACGTAGAGTTGATGAGTAAATTGATAAGAGGCGAAAACAACAAACTTAGTGCATACAGAAAAGAAGCTGTTTTCTTGGTTACTACATCCGATTTTTGCGAAGCATAAATTTTGGGGAGTATTTCGCCAAATAGAAGTAATAAAATGGTTATAAATGATGCTTGAATTATTAATCCAATAACAGGGGCTGTCGAGAAATCAAGTATTGAGGAGGTAGCAAACGCTAAAGTGATAATGAGTGCAACGTTTACTAAGTTGTTCGAAATCAATATTGTTGCTAGTAGTCGCTGTGGGTTTTCAAGTAATCGTTTAACTTGTATAGAGTGATTGTCCAGCCGGTCTTCTAACTCTCTGTCGTTTTGATAACTCAATGAGAAAAATGCAACCTCCGACGAGGAAATAATACCCGAAATAAACAGCAGTACCATAGCAGCTGCAAAAGCAATCCATGCTTCTGCTCCTAATGCTAGAAAATGAATTTCAGTCATTTAGTTGAATTTGATTTTGTTTTTCGAATTACTTGTATCAATGCTACAAAATTAGTGATTTATTTTGTATATGCTATAATTTTTAATCCAACAAGCATTGGTAGCCCAAAATTAAGTAGCCAGAGCAATAAACCAGCGAGGGCAATGCCCGCACTGTTGCTGCAAAATGCACCTACAAAAAAAACGGCAACCGAGCTGCGTACACCAGCCTCCGAAAATGCTACAGTAGGTATCAGAGTGATAAATAAATAGCTTGCAGGTATGCTTATAAGTGCTTCAATGATACGTATATCTACTCTGAAAAAAAGTAATATCAAATACATTTGTACCGAAAAAACACAAAATCTTGTAAGTGTGTACAAGCCTATTTTTAGTAAATCGGATGTTTTAAATAACTTTAGGTCTGATAAGAAAGGTATTCGGTTTTGAAATACCTTGTTTGTTGCAATTTTCGGCATCAGTAGAAAAAAAAGAATCGCAATTATCAGAAATATTCCCAGTATGGATAAGTAAGTTTGTGAATGGATTGGAAAAGAGGCATAATTCGACCCGAAAAAATGAAGGGCTGCTGGTAACCCCACAATTGCAATAATTAAATTTTGGGTAAATCCGTTGAGTAAAGCATAGAAGGCAATTATTTTTCGATGTTCGGGTTTTACAAAAAGCATGCGACCAGCCATTTCACCTATTCGATTGGGTGAAAAAAAGCCCGTACTAAAGCCTGCTAATACAGCCTTAATGGCTTGATGAGTGGTGAGTAGCACTGTTTTCGAAACCAATAAACGCCATTTCTGTGCTTCAATGTAGATGTTTAATGGTAAGAGTGTTATTGCAGTGAGAAATGCAAAAATATGGTTGCTGGTTAAGTTATTGAAACTATTGAAAAATGCAGAGTAACTATCGTAACTGATTAGTTTATAGGCTAGAAAGCTGCTCGTACCTATTAAAAACAACCATTTTACTGCTGTTTTTAAAATGTTATTTTTTACTTCGAGCTCTAGCGTGTTAGTCATGTTTTTTGATGCGGAATGTATATTTTTTTTGCGATAAATAGCTGAATATAACCGTAAAAATAGTGACAATCACATTTGCAATACTCGGATAATCAATGCCAATAATATCTATAAGCAATTTTAAGCCTAAATAATTTATCAGCAAATTACCTAATACAACATTAAAATAGCGCATAAACTGTTTCCGCCCTTTGATAGTTGACGCCTGAAACGTTACATATTTTTGTAATAAAAATCCAGTTGTGAAAGTTATTGGAAATACAATGAATTTAGCTGCAATATACGAGCTTAGCGTAATTGGACCAAGATGTAGAAGTTGTTTATCAAGGATGTAGTGGAAGGTTAAAAAAAACAATATCCAGTCGAAAACAACATTTGATCCTCCTGTAGCTGCATATCTGAAAAGTGGAAGGTTAATATATTTGCGAAATGGGGGATAAAAAAAATCGACTAGTGTAGTGATTTTTTTTCCAATAAATTCAAAATTTTTGCGCACAAACGCCTTGTAGCTTACCAACATTTTTGCTGTGGGGTGAATTGAAAATAGTTTTTATGAACATTTTTGCGTACTTTTGTACATCGAAAGATTGAACGCTTGCAAAGATACTATTTTAGTAAATGCAAAATGCTATTTTTTTTCAATTCTCAATTCTCATTTTTTATTTTTAATTAAAAATATGCCCGACGACTACCATAGTTATGACTCAAGTACGCGCAAAAAAACACTTGGGACAGCACTTCCTGAAAGATATGGAAGTTGCTCGACGTATTGCTGCGAGCTTACCGCTCGACGGACCTTGTTCAGTTCTTGAAATTGGACCTGGAACAGGTGTACTTACCCAATTTTTATTAGAATACCCGCAGGTTGCTCTTAAAGCTGTCGAACTCGATGGCGAATCAGTTGTATACCTGAATAAAAATTTCCCCCAACTCGATGTGATTGAAGGCGATTTTCTTAAAATGGATTTAAAAACTATTTTTGAGGATAAGTTCTTTGTTATAGGCAATTTACCTTACAATATTTCCAGTCAGATATTTTTTAAAATGCTCGAAAATAAGGAATCTATTCCTTGTTTGGTAGGTATGATTCAGAAAGAAGTGGCCGAACGTATGGCTGCCAAAGCTGGTAACAAAACCTATGGAATATTGAGTGTACTCATGCAAGCTTATTTTAAAATTGAGTATCTTTTTACAGTGCATGAACATGTTTTTGACCCTCCTCCAAAGGTCAAATCGGCTGTTATTCGCCTCACTCGTAACGATGTGACGAAAATCAATTGCAATGAGCAATTATTTAAAAATGTGGTGAAAACAGCCTTCAACCAACGCCGTAAGCAATTGCGCAACTCGCTTAAGCCAATTATTGCAAAGGATCATCCAATTTTCAACGATGTCTTTTTTGATAAACGACCTGAGCAACTCGATGTTGCTGCATTTGTGGATCTTACCAATAAAATCGAAGCAGCGCTTCAAGATAAATAAGATCGGCTTCAGAGAATACGAATCAGAAATTAAACCTTCGGGTGTGCAAATTACCACCCGGGATATGCTATATGAGCGCAAAAGCTCAAGTTGTATCCGCAAAAACATAGAAAGGAAGTATTACTATGTCAGAATTAAGGCTATTCTACCATGAAAATGGCAGACTGAAAATATCAAAAACACTTGATATATTAAAGCAAGTTGATCTTAAAGATCTTATTTGGATTGATTTAAATGATGTACCCGACGCTATTGAAACTGAGTTGGAGCAATTTCTTAAAATTTACATTCAAGAGGATGAAGAAATAGAGGAAATTGAGATGAGTTCGCGTTTTATGCAAACGGAAGATAGTGTGGTGGTTAATGCAGGATTTCTACTCGAGAATTTTACGCTCGAACCTGTTTCATTTATTCTTAAAAATGGTATTCTTGTGTCGGTACGCGATGTGGAGCTTAAATCTTTTACCGATACAGTGAAAAAGATTTATGCCAATACCAAAAATTTCCCTACAGGCTATCATGTGTTGGTTACCCTGCTCGAAACACGTGTTGAATATGATGCGGATATGATTGAGGAGTTGACGGAAGAAATTACCTCGTTAAGTAAAACGCTGAATACCGAAGATGATTTGGATCAAGATATTCTGATTCGCATCAAAGACCTTCAGGAAAAAGTAATGGTTATTCGTCAAAATGTGATGGATAAGCAACGTGTAGTGTCTAATTTGTTGAAGTGTAACTTGTTTCCTAAAGACTTGATTCAACGCATGACAATGGTAATAAAGGATATAAATTCGCTTTTTGAGTATATTCGTTTTGGCTTCGACCGTTTGGATTATTTACAAGATACCTTTTTGGGTCTTGTTAATTTGCAACAAAACAAAATCATTAAGATCTTTACGGTGGTGTCGGTGATTTTTATGCCTCCTACACTTATTGCAAGTATGTATGGTATGAACTTTAAGTATCTGCCTGAGTTGAATTGGAAATATGGATATCCATTTTCTATTGGTCTCATGGCCGTATTTTCGGCTGTTGTGCTTCTGTATTTTCGACGAAAAAAGTGGTTGTAATTACACTTTGTAGTATCGAAGTAAATTTTGAATAGCTAAATCTTAGTAAAACTAATTTTTAGCTATTTTTTTATTAAAAGTAATTTGTTGGAATTGTTGGAATTATACTGTGCCAGCTTTAAGCTGATAGAGTCATTTTTTGCGGTTAAGTTGGGTTGAGTAAATTCTTTTGCTTTCTTCTCCTCGGATTGTACGTAAACAAACATAGCTATAAAGAAACTAACTGCCAGTAGCGTTTTTAATGTTTTCATATCGATAAACTTAATATATATTACAAATTAGGTTGATGTCAAATTTAATTATTTACTGAAACTAATTATGATTAACTGAGAGTTTAGGGTTTTGACTGATTAATGCTGCAAAATTAGTAAAAAAATCGATAAGTTGTAGGTCATAGTGTTAAATGTTTGGTTGTTGTTGGTTTTTGTGTTAATTTGTGTTTTGTATTCGTTGTTTTCACATGGAGTTTGCTTCCTCTGTTTGTTTTTTAGGTGTTACAATGAAG
>JAGNPC010000186.1 GCA_017989795.1 Paludibacter sp.
TGCTTACACTTGTCGTTATAGTGTGGGCGCGTATACTTCATTCTCTACGTGGGAAGGTGTAGGTGGCGATAACAGTGCACTTGGATATGTGCGCGATGTGCAAACGAACAATCCGATAATGTCGTCGCCTTATGATATTTCAACCGTTTCGTTGACTGAACAATTTAGTCCGCTCATCGGAGTCAATGTAGCAATGAACAATAGCATGACCGGTAAGGTAGAATTTCGCAAGCAACGTAATCTGGCTCTCAATTTGTCGAGTACGCAATTAGTGGAGGCAGCAAGCGACGAATATGTGGTAGGGATGGGCTATGTTATCAAGGATTTTGATGTTATTCTGAAATTGAAAAATGATAAGCAAACCACCATCAAAAATGATTTGAAATTAAGTGCGGATTTGTCATACAAAGACATTAAAACGCTTTTACGAAAAATTGACAGCAATCTTACACAAGCATCGAGTGGGAATAAACTATTGACACTGAAAGTAATTGCCGACTACGTTTTCAGTTCGAAACTAAATATTCAATTGTTCTATGATAGACAAATGAGCTCGCCGCTTATTTCTTCATCATTCCCTGTGTCGTCTACTAACTTTGGGGTTAGCTTTAAATTTATGTTGACAAGGTAAATTAAATCCACAATCGTGTTTTCGATTGCTTCACCTTTTTCTACAACTGCCACACTAGTGTCGAAAATAGGTTGAGTTGTTGAGCCTATGATTAATAGAGTTCAAGATATGCTGTAAGTTTTTTGTGTAAAAGCATATCAATCACCTTGACTTAATTTACTCATTTCAGCTTTTATTGCCGCAACATCGAAAGATTCAACTTTTATCTGTTTTTTTACAATAATCTTAGCTGTTCTGCGTGCCTCCTGAATTTTACCTTCTTCCTGGTATAGAAGTGCAAGCCGATATAGTGGAATAAAGCGGTTTGGTATCATTTGGTGAGCCAACAAAAAACATTTTTCTGCCTCTTTATATTGTTTCATTTTCTGATAGTTATCAGCCATTTGTAGCTGAAGGTCAATGTCATTCATAAAGTGTGAGGCTTCGACAAACAACCGATTACTTTCAGTGTTTCGGTTAATAAAATTTAGTTCGGATGCATAGTTGTAGAGGAATAAGCCATTTCTATTCATGGTTTTATATAACTTAGCATAATCGGGTATTACCACCTTCGTTTCTCCAGCCAACGAGCGTTGAGCAATGGTATTCCAACGGTACTCATCCTGAAACATATTGTATGTATAAACTAATAAGGCAAGTGAAACTACCAATGCAGCAGGCTTTATAACAGAAAAAAGCCCTTTAGATATTTGCCATCTTTTTGTTTCATTCCGCAGGATGAGTGCTGAGCAGAAAACCGCCATAAGTTTTACAAACGGATAACCCAACGGATAAGAGAAACAGGCAAATGCAGCAATGCCTGATAGGCAAAGCATAGTATAAAACGTCTCAGATTGCTTATTCTTTCGATATTCCCGGATTAGCAAATAAACAAGAAGTCCAAATAGTAAGCCACCCACCAAGCCATGCTCGATAAGTAATAATACTAATTCATTAAACGGATGTTTTACAATGTCTGCCCGCATAGCATAACTACTGGCAGGATGAGCTCTGAAGTAATCGGCCTGATAAAGCATATATTCCCGCAGAAAACCGCCTGCACCATGACCGAGTAAGGGCTTATCAGCGATCATCTGACCGGAGCATTGCCATATCAATAACCGGCCATCGGCAGAGTCTTTCTTTAGGAAGTATAATCCAATCATTATAGCAGCGATAAGCGCGACACTACCTACTATTTTTGTTCTATTACTCCAACTCTTCAGCCATGTTGGATTTAACGCCTTTACCGCCCAAATGCCACTAATAACAAGTATGGCAATAACTCCTGCACGCGACTGCGAAAGGACAATTGCCACAACAAAAAGTATAGCTGCCAATCCACCAATTATCTTCCAATAAAGCTTTTTTTTAGAAAATACGAATAACGCAAACGGGAAGCAAACAGATAATGTTGCTGCAAATCCTGCCGGATTATCAAAGCTACCACTCATACGAAAATTCGGAGCAGCAATATTGTAAAACCTATGCATATATTGCCCCAAGCCGTAAATAGCCTGAGTGATACCAATACAAACCAGCCCGATAAAGAGCCAACCGGTATTCAGCACACTCCTTTTTGATAATGCATAGAAAAGCAACAAGGAACAGCCGGTAATCATCCATTCTGGACTTATACTTCCACTATATACTCCGTAAATACTGATAAACAAAAGAAAAACTCCAACTAATATCTCGCCAGCAGATACACTTAGTGTTTGTTGTTTATACTTTAGCATTATTGTCATAATGGCCAATGCACAACAACTTCCAACAGAAATATAGAGCGTGGGATCAGGGGGACTCGCAAAATGGTCGGAAATGAAGAATATGCTTAAAGCAAATATAACAAGAACAAGCAATGATTTAAATACTTTCATAAAAAATGTATAATGAAATAGAAAGCAATCTTATAATGATTTCCTTTATCGTAATTGAGACATTCTGAGATGATTATTTCTAATGTAACTTTTCACCTACAAAAATGGATTAAACCTCAACTAGTATTTTATTTTGAAAACTTATCTAATTCAAAATCAAAAAGATTCATATTGAAATTGTCGTTTTGAACATTGCCTTTAGCATCAATAACAACATGGCGCGGCAAACCAGAAATAGAAAATAATTGTCGAATATAATTGAATTCATCAACTGTTATTCGAAATGAGTTGGTCAGTTCCTGTTCTTTTACAAACTTATCATAATCTTCTTGGTAACCAGATCGTTCGTCGGAAATGAATATGAAATCAAAGTCACGATTACCGGTGTACATATCTCTTTTGTTCTTCATGGCTTTAATATCCCCCGTACTGAAACCGTTATTCAATGCCCAAAAATCAATAAACAACAGTTTCCCTTTGAATGGCTCAATAATCTTTTTCAAAATACTTGCTCCGGTTGAATTAGGTAGCGAATAAGAAGCCGGAGCTATTTTTTTTATTTTTTCTTTCAGGTATTCATTCCCTAATCTTACAAGTACCGTGTCAGTTATTCCTTTTTGTAAATTATTCCAATAATTTGTAATCTTGTCCGGTTTAACTTGATTGAATGTAGTTTTCAGTGTTCGAACCTTCATTGTTTCGTATACAAAATTTGTTTGTAATCCAAACTTTGTCAGCAATACCGAATCTTTCAATTTCCAGTCGTTTAGATTATTTTCAAGAAGCTTATCCCCTATTTGAGCGGACAGATAATTCTTCGTGTAATCTTCCACTAACGATTTATTCCGGCTAAATAAACGAGAAATATCAGTACTTCGTTTTTGCAATGCAGAAACACTGTCTTTGTTGTTTTTCAATCGGTTTACATACGAAATTAACTCCAAATCACTTGCCGGGAATAAATTCTTTTTCTCAAGCATAAACTCGTAAATATCTTTCTCAGGTCTGAAAATAACTTTTTTTGCGGCAGTAATAAAAGGTTCACTATACTCAAATCGATTTACAAATACTTGAAATTCATCATTTATAAGCATCGATTTATCATTTAAGGATATAATACTTGTAAAATCATAATAATTTGCCGGAAGAACTTGTCTGAAATTTCCATTGGGGTTGCTTTTCATTGCTTTCGATACTTTGATCATGCCATATTCTAATAGTATGGTACTCGTTTGCAACGATATTTTATTCTTTAGAATGCTTACAGCTTTGGCACTAAGCGAGCTTTCTTTGCTGGCTTTGTCAAGCAGACTTAAATTCGTTTCCATATCCATGAGTTGCTCACTCTTAAATACTTCAGGTGCTTTCTCGGTTGCGTATTGTTCTATTTTATTTTTGTCGGGTTGATTCAGCGTTACAGAATTTAATTCAGCGTTCAGGTTCGCAAGCAAACCTCCGTAATGAATGTCTTTAAATACGTATCGCTTAGTAGGTTTACGAGTAGCTTCCAGAAACTCCGACCAGTTAAGTTCTATAGATACAATGCTACCCGGCTCAATATAAAAAGGTACAAACTGGTTAGAAATAGTTACACCGGAATATATGGGATAAGATAAGGGTAATTGGGCTTCAAACTTACCATCCTCGGCTATTTTGAGCAACACGGTTTGAGGTTCGGAGGTAATGGCGTTCGACAAATTTATTATTCCTGAAGTAAACCCAAGTCGTTTATCGTATCCATTCAGGTAACCGACTATGCGAGCTGTATCGCGCCTGAAAAACAAGTTTGCATCTATTTTCTTTGGTTTGAATGAACTCAACTGGTTGCTCAACCAGTTTTTCACAGCCGCAGGTGTTTCTTTGTTTACGATGGTTTTGGGTTTGTTATTATCCAACGAAATGCCGAAGATATCTGTGCTGTAATCTATTCTCTTTACATTTTTGTCCAAGGGTGGAAACACTATCACAACGGTACTATCGCCCGAATCAGGCATCCATAATTTTTCATCAAATTTGGTTCCCCGTACTTCGACAGGTTCATATTTTTTTCCGGTTTGGCAATCAACGATGCATTCCGATTTACCTATCGTTACCCACCAATGTGGATAAAATGTGATGTGTAAATAAACGAGGGTTTCATTCGCACTTATTATGATTTTGTCAATATTCGAAATTCCGTTTGCCTTTAATTCATAAGGAGGAGTGATAATTGTTATTGGTTTTGCACCAAAAGTAACCGCTGTAATTGTAATTAATAATAAAATAGAAATGATTTTTTTCATTAGTAATGATTTTAAGATATTTGTAATTGACAGTAAATTAATTTTTAGTTTTAATTTATATTGCTAATCAATTAGTTTGTTTTCAAAAACAGAATGAAAGTCTCCAAGCCCCCATATTATAT
>JAGNPC010000187.1 GCA_017989795.1 Paludibacter sp.
CAGTTTATTACGCTTATTGTCAATGCGCATGGCTGCATAATTTGTTATTTCAACCGACAGTTGAAGAAGTTGAAAATACAAATCGTAGGTACGTTCAATATTGTGAAACAGCTCTTTTTCAGCCATTATATGCGTCACGTTATTGCCTTTGTTGTACGCATATAAAGTCTGAATGACTTTTGTACGTAATAATTCTCTGTTGATCATAAAAAATAGGAGCGCTTTTTTCTAAAAATTTGACTGCAAAGGTACAACTAATTTGGAAAAAATCAATTACTGCTAACAACTATTAAGCAATGAAATCTTATTTTAAAAGCCCCAAAACAAGTAAATTTACATGTAATTAAAAAAAAATGATAGTTTTAATAGAAAAAATTTGACAATATGAAAAAAATTACTGAAATTTGAACACTCAATGCTTAACTACAAGCAAAATTGATGAAATACCGTTCGAAAAAAATTAAACAAATAGAATGATTTATGGAAGTAGAAAAAAGAAAAATCGAACTTGAGAAGAAAGACAACGAGATAATTTTTTCAAAATCGATAAAAGCTGGAAAACGTATTTACTATCTCGATGTGAAAAAAAGTCGAAATGACGATATGTTTTTAGCAATTACCGAAAGCAAAAAAAAGGTTACAGGTCAAGATGATGATGTACAGGTATCTTACGAAAAACACAAGATATTTTTATATAAAGAAGATTTCGATAAGTTTGTAGAAGGGCTCGAAGAGGTTATTGGCTTTATTAAGCAAGAGCAAGGCGAAGCGCCACAACGCCAAGAGCGATTGAATGACACCATTGAAAGCACCGAAACTCCTCTTACAGAAGAAAGCAAACCAAAGAGCTTCTTCGATAGGTTTAAATTATAAGATCGAAAACCACATTCTACATCCATAAAAAAAAATACGCTTTCTATTTTCATTTAAAATAGAAAGCGTAAAATATGTGATTACATAAACTGTAAATTTTGCTCCAAAAAGATATTAACTATTTGCTTTATAAATTCGTTCGGCCACAAGCTTTGAACTAATTACAGCCATTGGCAAGCCCGCCCCCGGAACGGTTGACGCTCCCACGTAAAAGGTATTTTTAAACTTCTCATCCACATTTTGTGGTCGTAGCGCACCTATTTGCATCATGCTATGCGAAAGGCCAAGACCCGCTCCTTTGTATAAATTGAATTGTTTTTCCCAATCGGCTGGTGTATAAGCTTGCTGAAAAATAATATCGGGTGCTATATCGGTATGTATACGTTCCGAAAAATCGGCAATAATACTATCGATAATTGCCTGCTTATCCGACCAATCGGTTTTGAACAACATATTAGGCACTGGACATACAAAAAATAAGGCCTCACAACCTTGGGGGGCACAATCGGCATTATGCTTCGAAATAACATTGACATAATAGTACGGTTTTTCGAGCGTTCCTGGATTTTTCATTACGTCTTTAGCATACTCCTCGTAGTTAGTTCCCAAAAAATAATTATGATGTTCCACCTGAGGCAATTTATTTTTTACACCTATATAAAAAGTGAGGTAGCCCATGGTCCAGTCCATTTTTCGCAAACGCGCTTCCGAAAACTGTGGGCGCTGAAACACCTTACCCCTAAAGTAAGCGGCATCGGAATTAATAACAAACTGATCGGCTGTCCAGGTTTTACCTTGTTGGTCAGTTAACGAAACTAGATTCTTTCCATCTGACTTAAAATCAACAATTTCCGTATTATAATAAAAATCAACATTCATCTTTTTAAGCTCCGCAACAAGACTTTCGACGATGGTATACATTCCCCCTTTTACATTGTAATAACCTGAGTGTGTAAACTCAATGTGCGACAGCAAGGTATAAACAGCATTGGTATCGAAAGGGGTGCGACCTAGAAAAAATGCTATAAGCGACACAATTTGCCTAGCTTCTTTCGACTCAAAATAACCACCCGTTTGCTGCCAAAAAGTCTTGACCAATACAGGTAAATGTACAGGATTCACAGTGGCTAAAGCAAGCAAATAACCTCCAATACTATCAAAATTTTGTTTGATAGCAATACCTACAGTATCGGTATAGATGGCTTCACATTTTTTGAGATAAGCTTTAAATTTATTTTTAAAATCAGGCTCTACTTCCTCAAACTGTGCACTTAACTTATCAATGTCTTTGTACAAATAATACTTTTTGTCGCTACCTATAAAATTCACTGTGTATAAAGGGTCGAGTTCTACAAACTGAAAAGGCATCTCTATGCCACAGTCCTTTACCAACTCATCAAACTCATAAGGCATACTGAAAAAACTCGGCCCTAAATCGAAGGTAAACCCATCTTTTTTAAGCTGATTGAGTCGGCCGCCTGCTTGGGCATTTTTTTCTACAAAACTAACTTTATATCCTCTGCTAGCTAGGCGAAGACCTGTAGATAACCCACCAAGACCCGTGCCTACAATTAATACATGCTTGTTCATTGATTTATTTTTTTTAAAACTTTAGGATAAAGATTATTCTTTACCCAATGAAAGTTTGGTTCAACAGCTAGTGCTTTAACACAATATTTACGTGCCGTTTCGGTCTGATTTACTTCTAAATGAGCAATAATTAAAACAGCCAATAGATTTAAATAATTCCAATTTCTAGTACGTAACTCATGGTGCGCTTCCATTACCTTGAGTGCGTGTGTATAGTGCTTGATAGCATCCGTTTTTGACCCTCCAAACACAGCTGGTGCGTAATACGACACATTGCCCAACTGTAAAATGGCTAGTGCATTTGATGGATCGAGCTTAAGCGATTTTTTTGCGTACTCCATACAATTAGGACCAATAAAAGGCGCTTTAATGGGCGATAAACCTATCTCAAACCCTACAAATGCTGCTTTGTAAGCATACAGCGTAGATAATTCGTATTTCTCAGACTCCAGATGTTTTAAATTAGCTTTGGCAGACTTTAGATACTTTGCTGCTTGTTCGTTGTTTTTTTTACCCAAACTAAAACCAATAAATCCATATTGGTAATTTATTAACTCGAGCAACTGTTTGTTCGACTTTGATTTGATGGCATCAATTGAATCAATGGTAGATTTCCAACTCGCCATATTTCCATTAATAAAACCTTTGTAAATTGTAGGATTAGATTCACCCCAAAGAAGTGTAAAACTACAAATAGCTAGCACAGTTAATAAATATTTCGTCCTTTCCATAGGTAGTTTTTTTTATTTTTAAATGCAATGGCTTTGCCCATAACCCGAAACATAAACACCAGATGTGCTGGAAAACTTAGAACAGTTGCTAGCACATTTTGTTTAGCAACCGAAGCGTAGAATAGCTGTATAAGAAATATTAGAGCAATATAGGTTAGCATAAATTGAGTTTCAAAAAAAGCTATAGCCACAATGCCAAATGATGCCAAAAACCAAAACAGATAGGCTACAAGTATCGAATTGCCAAAAAACAAAAATATATTTTTTGAAAATCCAAGCAAGGACTCATTATAACTTTTGTACATCCTACATTTAATACGGCTTTCGCCTGTAATACATGCCATTCTAATTTTCTCTTCTTTATAATGCCTTGCTATAGCAATATCCTCCACAGCCGAAGCTTTAAAATACTCATGTGGTTGTTGCAGCTTGTAAATACTTGCATCGAACAGCATAAACTGTCCGTTGGCAGCAGCATGCGATACAAAAGGCGAAACGCGCACAAAAACAAGCGGCAAAAGAGTGAGTAATATATAGTTCATTAGTGGCACACTCAGTTTTTCACCTGCTGTAATTAATATTTGCTTTGGAAAAACAGAAAGTAAACCTAGTTTATATTTCTTTAGGTAGGATACAGAATCTGTCAACACACTTGCATCCAAAACCACATCGGCATCCAAAAAAAGCAAAAAATCGCCTTTTGCATGCTGAGCCAATTGATAACAGGCATGGTTTTTCCCTAACCATCCTTGTGGTAAGGGCTCGGAATGAAAGCTACGAATACGCGAATCAAGTTGCGCAAAACCATCGATAATTTGTTGTGTACGATCGGTTGAATGGTCGTTGCACACAATAATTTCCAGCTTCTGATTTTGTTCAAAGAGCAAACATTGTAGCAGCTTACCAATATTAGCCTCCTCATTTCGAGCGGGAATAAGTACCGACAAAGTGGAATAACTTGCCGTGCATCTATTGGGCATTTTTTGCCTAAAAACAAAATTAATCAACACATTAACAAGCTGCATGCCCACAAATGCAAAAGCTAAAAATACAATATAGTCCATCAGCAGCTAATATTTTTATGTTGATTAATAACGGAACGATAAAAAAGATTATATGCTGCCTCTACTTCAAATTCTTTTAACTCATCGGCTAAATAAGTTTTGGCATAACAATACACATGCGGTTTTGTATCAGATAGATACTCGGTAAAATTAGCCACAAACAGCACTTGTGTTGCATCGGCCGCATTGTCGACAACATGCTGTACACCTCTTTCGAACACAAAATTGGCATTATATGCCGAATGAATTTTACCCTGTGGAAACATAAGTACTACATTCTGTGAGTTTTTAAGCAACTCATTTGTATAGTTAATACTATTAATTACATCGCGCGATTTGCGATTAATAGAGAAGCCTCCAATTAATTGAAAATACCAATGTTTACGCAATTGTTCCTCCAACATCATGAAATGAAAAGTACGTTTTAAACGCTTCTGATTTAAATACTCAATCCAAAAACCATCCCACCAACTTATGTGGTTAGCAATAACAAGTACTGCCGATCCATTGTCGTTAAAATCGCTCTGTAAATGCATTGTCTTAAAGTTTCGACGTATCAAAAAAAAGCAAAGCCACTTAAAAAACGGATAAAGAACTGGATGATGTTTCGCTTTAATCATGGCAATTA
>JAGNPC010000188.1 GCA_017989795.1 Paludibacter sp.
GGAATGGAAATGCCAATATTTCCTATAGCTATAAATAAATATACCCACGACCTAAATTTATGTTGGTTTTTTGCGCGTTGTATTTCAATACCTAAATTTTGAATTAGTGGAATGGTAACAGGTACAATTAATAGTAAAGCAATATAATATGATTGACTATAATCTGGCCCAGCCCATAGAGTTATAAATGGCATTCCAAAAAATATTAATAGCCCAATAACCAAAGCAAGAACAATAAACTGTAACCGTCCGAGTCGAGCAAATAGCTCTGTGAGCTCCCAGTTACTACAATTACGTGCCACCATTTCGTTTACACGCGGAATATACACGTTCGAAATGGCTGTTGAGAATGTGAGAAAGTACGTATTGAGTTGTGCAGCAATGCTGTAAACAGCGACTTCGAGCGTGCCTCTAAAATAGCCAACTATAAACCGATCCACGTTCCAATTTATCTGATTTACAACTAAATTGATAAAAATAAAAGATGAAAAAATGAAAAGCTCTTTCAGCTGTTTGCTGTCAAAATGGCTGAAAATAAAACGCATCTTTGCATTGCGAAAGCAATACCAACCATTGATAAGTTCCATAACAAGTGCTAAAACTGTAATGGTAATAGCCATCCCAACTGAACCATAACCCATTAAAAGTATTGGAATAACAACAAGTGGACTTAAAATGGATTTGATAATAATAAGTGATTTTTGAAAAATAAATTTTTCGTTAGCACCTATAAATGAGTTAAATACAATGGCTGGAAATGTAAATGCCGTATTGATAACCATTATAATGGTAAGCGTTTTGGCTTTTGCAAGTTCGAGAACTGTTAATTCATTACCAAAAACTTGATCTGAATTGAACACTAAAACCAAGCCAGCAGCAACGGCTAATGCCCCTAAAGCCGAAAATATCATTAAAAACATCCCATTCAGTCGTGCAATGCCATCCGTATCATTACTTGTTTTGTACTGCGAGAAATACTTTACGTAAGCACTACCAAAACCAAAGTTAAATAAACCAAGATAGGCCACAACAGATGCCACTAAACTGTAAAGTCCGTACTCGCTTTGCCCTAATAGTCGTAGCATTATGGGTGTATAGACTATCGAAATAAGACTGCTTAATCCGATAGAAGCATACGTGAGTAATGCGCCTATTTTTAATTGATTTATTGCCATCGTGGTAAGCTTTTTTTAAAGGCCTTGAAAGTTAGTTGCTTAGCTGAATTAATTCAACGCATTTTTAAGATAAAGCATTACCTTGTTGCGTTCCGTTTCCATAATTGTGTTTACATGGTCAAAATTTATGTCAAAATATTGGTTGTTAATTTCGAGTAAATTTTGTTTGCGTTGTTCAAAGTTAAATTTTTTAAGTAATGTATCAATGCGCGAACTCATAGGAGCACTTTTACCTTCACGATCGAAAACCACAAAAGGACTGCAAAAATGCATAGAGAAAATAATGCAGTGAAATGAATCGGTGCAAACTAAGGATGCTGAGCGTATATAATCCAAAAATTCAGCAGGGTCGGCAGCAAAGCGATTAGTGTCGTGCAAACTATTGAGCATTACCAGTTCTAAATTATTTTTGGTAGCCAATTGTTTTAAAGTGTTTAATCTATTTTTTGATACTTCGCCAATAAAATAGGTCAATAAATATTTTTTCGATGGTTTGTTTGGAGCTGCTTGAGCTATATTGTTCCAAGCAGTGGTACTTAGAACTAACGTTGGGTCAACCAGCACTTGGGCTTCGCGTCCACTCAGTGAGCGAATTATTTCAGCGCCCTTTTCTTCGCGTACCGACAGAAATGCCATCTCGTCGAGATAAGTTCTGTATTTTGCCTGGTATTTTTCGGGAATCGACGATACACCAATACTGGGTGCCAGTGCAATTCGTTTACGGGTGCTTACATAACTCAAAAAATCGAGCGGTGAACCCCATCTAATGTTCGGGTTCCAAATTTGATCGCTCCCTACTACCGCATAATCATAGCGTTCGTTAAGTCCTGTTGGTATATTATTGAGCGTTAGCGTAAAGTTAGATTCAGTAATGTATTTATCCGAAAATCTCTTAAAGCTTGTTGCTTTGTTACGTTTGCAAGCTTCATAAATTGGTCGTTGTTTACGTTCAATTATTTTTTTTGATAATTTGTCAAAAAGAGTTGCTGGCGATTGTTGAAATGCATTTTTGATGCGATTTAGTGTAAATGATAACCCTTTTTCAACAGGACGAGTAGGATAGTTGATGACACTTTCAACTTCAAATCCGAAAGATTTTAGCACTTCTTGGGCTGCATAATTTTGAAGCCTATTTCCATAATTAACATAATCTGTTATTGTATGTAATCCTATTCGTTTCATGGTGATGTCGATTTAATGGGTGGTTTTTAAAAGCATACTGATTTAATCGTTTAGAACTTTGCTGTAAAGTGCCAAGTATTTTTCGGCCATTACACGCCACGAAAACATTTTTGCCCGTTCAATACCTTTCTTGCAAAGTTGTTCGCTATATACTGGGTCCGAAGTTATTTTTTCGATGGCAGCTGTTATCTCAGCAGGCTTCGTTGGGTCAACAATGGCAGCCGCATCGCCTGCAATCTCGGGCATCGACGAGGTATTTGATGTAATAACAGGTACGCCACAAGCCATTCCTTCGAGTATGGGTATGCCAAAACTCTCGCGCAACGATGGGTACAAAAATACTTTACACTGATTAATAATGGCAGGCATTTCGGCATTCGGAACATAACCAGTCATCACTATATCTTGCTTTAATTCGGGGTGTCCAATGTCATTTAGTACTTGCATCAAAGCAGTACTTTCGTAATCGAGCATTACCAGTTTGTACTTAATTTTACTTTTGGCATTGAAATCGGCAAAAGCTTTCAGTACATTGGGTGTGTTTTTTTTGGGGTCAGTATTGCCTAAAAAAAACATAAAGTTATCAGGTAAATTGTATTTTTGTTTTGCTGCTGCTAATACTTTATTGTCAGTTATTTTTATAAAATGCTCACCTACACCATTGTATACAGCCACTAGATTATCGCCCAAGCCCATAAAATTGCGCATCCTGTTGCATTCAAACTCCGATACGGTTGTAATTATTTTGCTTTTTCGCGCTACAATGGGCACAATTAAACGGCGGTACATATTTCCAAACTTTTGATATAGTGTGCCTCCTTTTTTTAAAATGCTAATGCTCTCTAAGTAAATAATATCATGTATGATGGTGATAAGTGGTACTTTACACCAAATAGGAGCTGTGTTGCTCGTGCAATGTAAAATATCACACTTGTATTTTTCGGCAGCTTGTGACAATGCTATCTGTTCCCATGTAGGGTAGGGGCCACCACTTAGTTCCACCACCCGAAAGTTTGGTGCATTGGGTATACATCCACGATCTTCATCTGGTTTTACAAAAACGATATACTCATTTTTTTTGTCGATGAGTTGCAAGTTTTTAATTAGCTCTAAAGCTACCATGTCCATGCCATGTTTTTTTGTGCGGTAAAGCCGCTGTCCTTCAATTCCTATGCGCATAATATTTCTTTTTATATGCTAATTTGATAGTACTTGTAACTTAATTTGTGC
This sequence comes from Paludibacter sp., assembly GCA_017989795.1. Taxonomy (GTDB): domain Bacteria; phylum Bacteroidota; class Bacteroidia; order Bacteroidales; family Paludibacteraceae; genus Paludibacter. The sequence goes on from JAGNPC010000188.1 coordinate 3,588, forward strand.
CGTGCTGTGTGTGAATGAACTTTTTGTTGGCTCCTTTTAGTTTAAATAGAGAAAGAAACATGGAACTAAATGCTTTTGGTAAAGTAAGTAAAGCCTTTAATGTGTGAATGTTATAAAATTGTTTTGGTATGCTAATAACAAATGCAAGTAGCACCAAACCCAATTGGATAAGCCAATACATTGCTGGCACTGTAAATAAATTTGATGGTGCAAAAAACCATTGTACAAGCAGGTAAATGGCAGTAATGATTGTCGACAGGCCAATTAAAAGTACGCGTGGTGGTGAAATCATTTGATATACTTTATCAAAAAAGTCGATGTTGCCTTTTGCAAATAAATGGATAATACCCGGTGTTACAAATCGACCAAAGTAAATGAATTGAGCTGATAGCCAACGTTTTCGTTGGTTTTCAAAAACTTCTACTTTTTGCACTTTTTCATCATACACCAATGCGTCGTTTAAGTATTCTATTTTAAATCCATCGCGCAATAAAGTAAGTTCTAATTCTTTATCAAAACCACCAATGGCATGAATTTCGAGCATGCGTTTTTTAAATAGCTGATAATCAAAAGCCATTCCAGAGCCAATAAGTGCTGATGATAAGCCTAGTGCTCTATGACCTTTGCGGAAAATGCTGTTGTTTAATTCTTCGCTAACAGCATCGAGTATTGCAAATGGAGTATTGGTGTTTTTTGCCACTCGGTGTCCTTGTACAATTTTAAATCCGGCATCAAATGCAGTGTTTATTTTGTCTATAAAATCGGTGGCCATTACATTGTCGGCATCCAAAATTAATGCAATTTCGTAATCGCTAGCCAGTTGCTCCATTGCTTTGTTAAGTGCTTTTGATTTTGTGCTTTTTTCGAATTGCACCTCAATAAGTATTATTGGTAGTTTTTGGAGCTCCACAATTGTTTCGGGTTGAAACGAATCGGCAATGATAATCACATCGTATTTATCACGCGGATAATTTTGATTTAAGGCCTCTTTAGCAACCTCAATAATAACTTTATCTTCCTTGTAGCCAGGTATTAAAACAGCTGCTTTGCGCAATTTAGTTGTTGTTTTTTTTCTTTTTGGCAATGGAAATATCGATCCCAACCCAAAAACAAAAATATACAAAGCAGCAATAAAAAAATAGGCAAAAATCACATATTCAAGTATGGATAGAACAGAGTATATTATTTGCATGATGTTGGCTGTTTAGTAGAATTGATAAACAGGGAGGCAGTATGTTGTGATTTTTTCGGTTTTAGCAAGTTCGATTTCACTTGCTAAAGCCGAAGTATATTATAC
>JAGNPC010000015.1 GCA_017989795.1 Paludibacter sp.
TTACAGAATTGTTACGCAATACGCATCTCGATAAAAATCAGCACGATTATCTTGAAAATGCTATAGTATCGGCCAATTCGCTTTTAAGTGTAATAAATGATATTCTCGATTTTTCGAAAATTGAATCTGGTAAACTTGAGATAGAGCAGGTTAAAACAGATATTATTGTACTACTTGAAAATGCTGCCGATATAATTAAAATTATGGCTGCCAAAAAGGGACTTGAGTTATTGCTTAATATTCAGCCAGATATACCACGTTTTATGTATATCGACCCTGTGCGCACCAAACAAATATTGGTAAACTTATTGAGCAATGCCGTTAAGTTTACACATGCTGGTGAGGTTGAATTGCAAGTAGATTTTCACCAAAAATCCAATCGTACAGGTACTTTGAGTATTAGTGTGCGCGATACAGGTATAGGTATTAAAGAGGCTGATAAGAAAAAACTATTTAAAGCCTTTTCACAAGCCGATACTTCAACCACTCGCCGATATGGTGGTACAGGTTTGGGGCTTATTATTTCCAATTCCCTAGCAGAGCGCATGGGGGGTACTATTGAGTTCGAAAGCGTATCTGGACAAGGTACAACCTTTAGTTTCAGCTTCGAAACGGGTTTTGAATATGGCTCTAAGCTAGTAGCAAACAGTGTTGTGGATATAAAATCGGTTTTAGTAATTGACGATAATCAAAATAATCGCACCATTCTTGAGCATACTTTAGGCCATTGGGGTATCCGTTTTATAGGAGCTGAAAGTGGTTATGAAGCACTGAAAATACTGGAAACAACTGTGCCCGATTTGTTAATAGTCGACTTTCACATGCCCGAATTAAATGGTATTGACACCATTAAATTAATTCGCCAAAAGTTTGATGCTACACATTTTGACTTGCCAATTTTGATGCTTCATAGCTCATCCGATGAAATTTCGTTACATGAAATGGCTCGTGAGTTGCGCGTTAAATTTATGCTTACTAAGCCCATTAAACAAGATGAGCTGTTTCATTATTTGACAAGTATTAACGATGTTGAGGAGAGTTTAGAAAATAAAGCTGTAGATGGAGTTGCAAATGAAGTAATTACTTTAAGTTCTGTTAATCAGCAGGTTTGTAGGGTGCTGGTGGCCGAAGATACGCCCATGAATTTATTGGTTATATCCAATATGCTACGAAATCAGTTACCACTTGTGGAAATTGTAGAAGCACACAATGGCTTAGAGGCTATTGCTCAACTCGATAGTTTTGAACCTAACATTATACTTATGGACGTGCAAATGCCTGAGCTCGATGGTATAGGTGCTACACGCAAAATTAGAGAAAATTCAGCATTTGCACACATACCTATTATTGCATTAACGGCTGGAGTGTCCACCGAGGAGCGTAATGCTTGTTATGATGCTGGTATGTGTGATTTTTTGGCAAAACCGATTGAGAAAGATGAACTGACGCGAGTGATTGAAACGTATTTGCTAAGTGCTGTGGTGTCAAATCATACACCTATGAACGAAGTGCATTTTGATAGGTCGAAACTCGAGTCGAAAATTGGCGATGAGGAAACTTGCAATGCAATTTTGAAAATGTGTATAAATGAATATCCAAAGTATATTGAAGAGCTTGTGAGTGCTTTTGATGAGGCTGATTTTATGGCTCTTAAGAAAGCAGCACATAAATTAAAAGGTAGCGCATTGAACCTTGAATTCGTAAAATTAGGAAGTATTTCTCTTGATTTAGAGGGTGTTACTGATAATTTGGAACAAAGTACAAGACTTGTAGAGGCTTTGAAAGATGAGTGGACTTTGATTGAAAAACTATTGACAGCTAACGAAAGCAATTAAACGATACCCAAATGAGATTTGTACAACCATATATGTTTTGTGTAACCCCTACCATGTGGGTTCTTGCACTGTTAATAAGCTTAAGTGCATCGGTGCATAGCATAGGCAAAGCTCATTTTGTGGCTCTGAACGTGTTAAATGTCGATGCAACACTGCTCGGTGTGGCGCCAGGCGATACTGTTTATCTTGAATCGGGTAAGCGCACAAGGTTCAAAATATCAAATATCAAAGGCGATTCGCTTCATTATGTGGTTGTTACGAATAAAGGTGGCGATGTGATAATTGAAAACTCCGAACATCATTTTGGAGTTGTGTTCTCTAACTGTTCTTATTTCCGATTTACGGGCAGTGTAGACAATTCGGCAAATTATGGCATGCGTATTCTCAAAACTGGGCCAGGAGCTAGTGGTCTGTCGCTGGGTGAGTTATGTACTAATTATGAGGTTGATCATGTTGAGATTTCAAATACGGGCTTTGCAGGCATTTTTGCATTTACCCACCCAACCTGCGATATGTTATCCAATAGGGGTTATTTTGAACAGCGCAATACCATTATCCGCGACAATTACATTCACGATACCTATGGCGAAGGTATGTACTTAGGTCACTCGTTTTATGCGGGTTACACCCAAAGCTGCGATGGTGTAGATGTTACTCTTTTTCCGCACGAAATTAAAAATTTAAAAGTATACAATAATAAAATTGTGAATGCAGGTTATGATGGAATTCAAGTTAGTAGTGCTGTTAAAGGAACTGAGGTTTATAATAATACTATTTTAAACTACGGCACAGCGCACGAAGAAATGCAACATTCGGGCATTCAGATTGGTGCTGGAACTGAACTTCGGTGTTACAATAATACCATTATAAATGGTTCAGGTACTGGTATCATGATGATGGGCGTAGGTGGAAGTACCATTTTTAATAACGTAATTGTAAACGCGGGGCTCGATTTCTATCCAAACAATGAGGCCTTACGTATTTATGGCATTTTTGTCGACGATAGATTTGTAGTACCTCAAACATCTATTAATATTCTGAATAATACCATCATAAATACAAAATCGGATGGAATTCGTTTTTTTAGTACAGCCACAGTTAATAATATAATTGCTAATAATTTAATTGTTAACCCTGGTTCAACTTATCTGTATTTGCCCGACATTACAAGTTATATTAATATTAAAGCAGGTGTTAATGCTCAATTACTTAATAATTATTATACAAAATACATTCAATCTGAATTTAAATCTGATAGCCTTTTGTCGGTTTATTCAAGAATAGCTAGTCTGCCATTAGCGGCTAGAGGTTTGGACGTTCGAAAGTATGGTGTTGAGAAAGATATATTTGATACAATACGTCACGTCACGCCTTCGATAGGCGCTTTTGAGTTCGAGCCTCAAGAAAATCTTTATTCGGTTAAAAAAAACGAGATTGAATTAAGTCATAATACCAAAACGGATATTATTTTAATTGAAAATAAATCAATAAATAGTATAAGAGCTTTAAATATATTTAGTTTGAATGGAACCAAGGTGTTTGGTATTAAAGTTGATGAGCCTCGCTTCTTAACGGTCAACCTCAAGGGTGTACTTAAACAAGGTTTGTACGTTTTATCAGTTGAGCGCTTTAATTCTGTATTTACATATAAATTTGTTATTACCGCTGTGTAGTTAAATTATAAAAGAAAAATGAAAGCAATAAATTTAGAATTGAATACCAATATTCAAGATACAAATTCGATGATGGTAAATAATATCAATTTACAATTGTTAATCAATAATCACCAAGGCTGGGTGTGGGCTAAAGATATGCAAGGAAGGATTTTGTTCGTAAATCAGGCCTATGCCGATTTTTTTAAATTACCAATTGAGGATATTGTTGGGAAAACCGATTACGACTTTCATCCGAAGGAAGCTGCCGATTTTTATCGCAGTCACGATTTTCAATTATACGAAACTCAAACACCCTTTTTAGTTGAAGAGGAAATATTATATAATGGTCAACTAATTATTGCTGAAACTTATAAATCTCCGCTTTATAATTCTGATAATGAATTGATTGGTTCGGTTGGTTTTAATAGGGATATAACAAATTTAAAGAACCTCGAAAATCAAAACCGAAAACTACTCAAAGCTATTGAGCAGAGTACAGCCACCTTTGTAATTACCGATGTAAATGGAACAATTGAGTATGTTAACCCGCAGTTTACTGTGTTAACAGGCTACTCAAAGGACGAGGCTATTGGCTTGAATCCTCGTGTTTTAAAATCGGACCTTACGCCCGAGGAAACATATAAATCGCTGTGGTCAAATATTACTGCTGGCAAAGAATGGCATGGCGAATTTTGTAATCGTAAAAAAAATGGTGATTTGTTTTGGGAGTCGGTTGTAATTTCGCCCATTTTTGATGATGCTGGAGCTATTTCAAATTATGTGGCTGTAAAAGAAGATATTACTGGGGTTAAAGAGGCCAGCAGGGAGCTTGTTCGATTGTCGACTTTACAAGATTTGTTGGTGAAATTATCATTACAAAATATAAATATTTCGAGCGATAATTTTGAAGAAAATATTTATCAATCCTTATTCGAAATTAGTGAGTTTTTGGAGGCTGATAGAGCACTTATTTTTAAATATGATTGGGAAAAAAATATCTGTTTTTGCGAGTACGAGTGGCATCTGTCCAATTTGACTCCAATTAAGGACGAGTTAAAAAGTGTTGATCTCAACACGATGATGATGTGGGTTGATAGTCACAAACAACATAAAAACTTTGCCATTTCGGACGTTGATTTGTATACTGGTGATACAGCCGAAAATTTGCAACAAAGAGGAATTCAGAGTTTAATTTCGGTTCCAATTTATATTGGTGAACGTTGTGCGGGCTTCATTAGTTTCGACTCTTTATCATGCAAACACATTTATAGCGAAAAAGAAAATGCACTCTTACAGGTGTTTGGCCAATTATATTCAAGTTTAGTACAGCGTTTTGAACTTGAGCAAACCTTGAAGTCGGAAATGATAAAAGCGCAAACTGCCAATAAAACAAAATCGGAGTTTTTGGCCAATATGAGCCATGAACTTCGCACGCCGCTTAATGGTGTAATTGGATTTTCGGAATTGTTAATGGAAACTAAAACCGACGATGTGCAACTGCAATATACATCGGCTATAAATAAGAGTGCCAAATCATTACTAAATGTGATTAATGATATTCTCGACTTTTCGAAAATTGAAGCCGGTAAGTTAGAGCTAGATATTGTAAAAACGGATATGGTTCAGCTAATTGAAAATGCGATTGATATAATTAAACATGGAGCTGAAAAGAAAGGTCTCGAATTATTATTAAACATCCCCGATAATCTTGCACGATTTGCCTACATTGATCCTATTCGTGTATCGCAAATACTTATTAATTTATTAAGCAATGCTATTAAATTTACGATAAAAGGTGAAGTGGAATTAAAAGTTGCGTTTAATAAAATTGCTGATGAGCGTGGAGTTTATACCTTTTCGGTTCGCGACACTGGGATAGGTATTAACGATGAGCAAAAGTTGAAGCTCTTTAAAGCATTTTCGCAGGCCGATTCATCTACAACGAGAGTTTTTGGAGGTACAGGCTTGGGGTTAAGCATTTCACAAAAGTTAGCTAATAAAATGGATAGTTCTATTCAATATGAGAGTAAACTGAACGGTGGGTCGGTTTTTCACTTTAGCATTGAAGCCGAGTGTGAAATTAATAGTGCCGTATTTAAAGAAAAAATATACAATATAAAACGCGTGCTTGTAATTGATGATAATCAAAATAGCCGAATTAGTATTCAGCGTATGCTTCATAACTGGGGTATCGAAGTGGTAACTTGCGAAAGTGCATCGGAGGCTGTATTTATCATTCAAATATCAAATGCTTTTGATCTCATAATTGTTGATAATAGTGTACATTGTGTTAATGGCTTACAATCCATTAGACTTATTTGCAATAAACTAGGTATAAGTGTCGAATCTCAAAATTTCCTACTCCTGCATGCTTCATCCGACGATTATCAATTTCATAACGAATGCGAACAGGTTGGTGTTAAATATCTTATCGAAAAACCATTGCGGTACGATGAAGTTTTTAACTACTTATCGAATATTAATGTTGAACAACCTAAGCCAATTAAGAGTACAAACACTTTAACAGACAGTGAGCCGATGCAACGAAATCTAAAATTCTTGGTAGCCGACGATGATATTTTCAATATGATGTTGGCGAAAGCCATGTTGAATAAAATTAGCCCTGGAGTTGAAATTACCGAGGCTGTGAATGGAAAAATTGCTTACGATAAAGTAATCGAAAATAATTTCGATTTGGTATTTATGGATGTGCAAATGCCCGAAATGGATGGCAATGAAGCAACTATGGCTATACGAAAATATGAAAAAGGAATAGGAAAACATACCATTATAATTGGTCTTACTGCTGGAGCGCTCGAAGAAGAACGTCGAAAATGTATTGATTCGGGTATGGATGAGTTTTTAACCAAACCGATTGACTCTACAAAACTTTCGGATACGATTAACAGATTATTGAACTTATAACTCCTAAATAATTGAAATTATGAATGCTGATAATGCTAAGTTGATTCTGATTATTGATGATAATCCCATGAATCTTTTGTTAACCTCAAAAATACTTGAGGGATTTGGATTTAGAACCAAAACTGCCGAAAGTGGTATGGAGGGTATTCAGTGTATGGAACTCGAAGTTCCTACCTTGATTTTACTCGACATAAGCATGCCCGACATGGATGGTTATGAGGTGTGTAAAGAGATTAAAAAAACTGCAAAATGGGTGGATATTCCGATTATTTTTTTAACTGCCAATACATTAACCGAAGATTTGATAAAAGGTTTCGAAATGGGTGGGGTCGACTATATAACAAAACCATTTAAGAGCGAAGAGTTGTTTGTACGCGTTAAAACGCATCTCGAATTGTATGAATCGCGTAACGAAATTGTGAAAATGAATCGCCAGCGCGATAAACTATATTCGATCATTGCACACGATATACGTTCGCCACTATCAGGTATTATGCAAACAATAGATGCTATCGAACAAGGTTATTTTGATCCTACATCCGAGGATTTTAAGGATATAATTCACCATCTAAAAGAACGTACCAGAGAAACTAGTACGCTGCTTACCAGTTTGTTACAGTGGTCAAGGGTTAAAAGCGATAAGTTCGAAATGCAACCTACCGAATCTAACGTATATGTTATCGTTTCCAGTTGTTTACAATTATTAGATGCTAATGCTTCAAACAAACACATTAGTTTGCATTTTGATTCCGACGAAAATGCAATAGCTTGGTGCGACGAGGTTTCCATTCATACCGTTATTCGAAATCTTATTTCAAATGCTATTAAGTTTACAAGTGCCAATGGTTCCATCTGGATTAGAACAAAACGTTCGGATTGCACCTTGCGAATAGAAATTATTGATTCAGGCGTTGGCATGTCCGAAGAAACAATCCAAAAAATATTCGAAAAAAATGAACATCATACCACCTCGGGTACGAATAATGAGCAAGGTACTGGGCTTGGCTTGATGATAGTAAAGGAATTTGTTGAAAAAAACAATGGAAAAATATTTGTTGAAAGTGTCATTGGTCAAGGTTCAACTTTTGTTATTGAATTACCTACTTCAAAAAAATGTTAATCATGGAGAACTTAATGCTTAGTATACTAATAATAGATGATGATCCACTTTACAGAAGACTGTCATCGTCGATATTGAAAGAGAAATTCAATGTATACACAGTTGATGCCCCTTCGGCTGGATTTCAGATACTTAAAATGCAACATATTGATTATCTTATTTGCGATTACCGCTTGCCTGAGATGGATGGGTTAGATGTGCTCGCTAAAGTTAAATCGGAATATCCTCAGGTAGAGGTTATTATGATTAGCGACTCGGGCGATATGGATACAGTTATTGAAGCTTTACGCCGTGGTGCTGTCGATTATTTTCGTAAACCATTTACGCCTGCCGATATTTGGATGTCGATAGAAAAAACACGAAAATACACCGAATTAAAGAAAAGTTATAACTCCGAGAAAAATAAAAACACACAGCTTAAAAAGTTGGTAGATAGCGAGTTTGGTGTCGAAATGATTGGTAGTTCTAAGATTATTGCCGATACCAAAAATCAGATGCGAATGGTGGCTCAAACTCCTGATACATCGGTACTTATATTGGGCGAAAGTGGAACGGGTAAAGAGCTCGTTGCACGCGGCATTCATAATTTGAGCAAACGTAAAGAGGAGTTATTTGGAGCTGTCAATATGTCGGCTATCCCCGAAAATTTGTTCGAAAGTGAGTTTTTTGGTCATAAAAAAGGCAGTTTTACAGGAGCCATTGGCGATAAAGCTGGTTGGTTCGAAACGGCTAACAAAGGCACCTTGTTTTTGGATGAAATAGGTGAAATGACCCCAAACTTACAAGTGAAATTGCTACGTGTACTCGAAGATAGGACGTATACCAAAGTAGGTACGCAGGCTTCTAATCATTTTGATATTCGTATTGTGGCAGCCACCAACAAGCCCATCGAAATTATTTCGGGTGGTAAAGAATTTCGTATCGACTTGTTTCATCGTGTGGGTACATTTATTATTTATTTGCCACCATTGCGCGAACGCAAGAGCGATATACCGGAATTGGTGCGCTATTTTGTGGATATGTTTGCAAAAAAAATGAGTAAAAATATACAAACTATTCAACCTCAAGTCTTCGAAATGCTTTCGGAGTACAACTTTCCCGGTAATATTCGCGAATTGCGAAATATCATTGAGCGTGCTGTTATACTTTGCTTTGACGACACATTGCGTGTTGAAAGTTTTACGCTGATGAATATTATGACGATGCACGAAAAATCAGAAATATGCTATGATACCTATAATTTAGAAGAAATTGAGCGTAGAGCAATTCTTAAAGCTTTAGAGGTATCGAATAATAATAAATCGGAAGCTGCACGCTTATTAAATATTGAATGGAACGCATTGTATAGGCGAATGCAAAAATTCAATATCAGTGTTAAATAATACTTTTATCTCTTCGTTTTCGAATAGTAACTGCTTGTAAATAACAAATATTTTCGTATTTAAATTTAGTTATTGTGTTTAAAATCAAATTATTACTTTTGTGGCATGTGGCTTGATTAATACTGCATACAGTCATAAAACGAAATAATTTAAATTTCCAATAAAAATGAAAACATTTAATTTAAAAGGATCAAGTTTAGTAACATTAGCATTTGCTTTTTTACTTAGCTCCTGTATGTCCGACAAATTCGACGACATAAATACAAAACTGAATTTTACTAACTTTGATTTTAAAACAACAAAACAACTTAAAGTGTCTGTTTCTGCTTTGAATGCAGACAATCAGCCTATTAGTGGAGTTTATGTTGAGGTGTATACACAAAATCCATTAAATTCCGATGGATCCTTGAAAGCAAATAGTGCAGATTATTTACTTTACAAAGGCATCACGGCTACCGATGGCAAACTCAACTGTCAAATTGCTCCTGCCACAGCAGTTGATAGTTTGAGCGTTCTGGTTAATCACATTGGTTTACCAGCGTTTCATCAATTTAAAATCACAACTAGTGATTTAAATATAGTTATCGGTGGATCATCAAGTGCGTCGGCACCTCGTAAAGCTATGAGCGTTGCCTCTGAAATTGTTTTGCCAACTCCCACACTTGTAAGTGGTTATTATGTGTTGGGCAATTGGAAAACAGATGGAACACCTAATTATTTAATCAATCCAGACGATAAACTAAATGCTGATTTTTTGGCCGATATAAATGCTTCGCTTCCCGAGCGAATTAAATTACCTGTATCGCACCCTGAATATTTAAGTACGCAAGATGAAGGAAGTATTGTATTAATTGAAGATGCTGAGGTCTGGGTTACATTTGTACACGAAGGAGCTGGTTTTTTAAATACATTGGGCTATTATACACACCCTAACGATTTAGCTCCGGCTACAGCCAAAGATATCACAGATGCTACAATCATATTTCCAAATATTTCGTTAAAGGGTCAGGGAGGAAATTTATCGGCCGGCAACAAAGTGCAATTGCTTTATTTAGATCCTAAAACGCAAAAATATTCAACTGTCTTTCCGGCAGGTACCTCTGTGGCGTGGTTTATAATCTCAAATGGCTATTCGGGCAATAAAATTGGAAATGGCTATTTTAAGTATTACTCAGATAAAAGGTTTAATCCTGAGGCTAGCGCTGATAAGAAAAAACACAACGTGATTTTGAAAGACGAAGTACGTAAGCTTTTAGTGTTAGGCTTTGAAGACCTACACCGAGAGCAAAATTCGGATGAAGATTTCAATGATGCCGTTTTTTATTCCACAGTAAGCCCATTTACTGCCGTTAAATCTACCGATATTAAGAAAATTGACACCCCAACTGATACTGATAGAGATGGTGTGAGTGATTCTCGTGATGAATATCCAGATGATGCCGAACGAGCATTCAATAATTATTATCCATCAAAAAACAATGTAGGTACGCTTGCATTCGAAGATTTATGGCCAAATAAAGGCGATTACGACTTTAATGATTTAGTAATTGACTATAACTACAACCAAATTACCAATGCTCAAAACAATATTGTAGAGGTAAATGCTGCATTAACAGTGCGTGCTGTGGGTGCCTCCTTACGCAATGGATTTGCTCTACAATTTAATACCGAACCCAATAATGTGAAATCCATTACCGGACAACAACTACCTAATGCATTTTTTCAACTAAATGCCAATGGTACCGAAAAAAATCAAACAAAGGCAGTAGTACCAGTTTTTGAAGACCCTTATAAAGTGCTAAAATACACAGGTTCCATTGTTAATACTGTAGTTGGAGGAGCTTATGCCGAACCGCAAACTATTAATTTAAAAGTGGTTTTTAATACGCCCATTTCGTTAAGTAGCTTTGGTACACCTCCTTACAATCCATTCATTGTAATCAATGAAGAACGTGGCAAGGAAGTTCATTTGCCTGGTGGCGAACCTACCAGTTTAGTAGATAAATCACTCTTTGGTACTGCCGACGATAATACCAACTTAGCAACACAAAAGTACTATATGTCAGATAAATACTTGCCTTGGGCTATCAATATTCCAACTCAGTTTGCTTACCCAGCCGAGAAACAAGACATTACAAAAGCCTATCTTGTTTTTAATAATTGGGCAAAAAGTCAGGGCTTTAATTATATGGATTGGTATCAAGATAAAAGTGGATATCGTGATAATAGTAAAATATTTATTAAAAAATAGTTTGATAATATAAAGTAATTTGCTAATATTGTACTCTATCAGACTCACCTTGTATGTGTGAGTCTGATTTTGGCCATTTTTAGTATTTTTAGTAACCTTTTTAAAAATAAGAATCATGAAAAAAAAAGTCTTAATCGTTGACGATAAAAGTGAATTTCGTCGACTAACAAAAACAATTTTATCTTCAAATTACTTAGTTGAAAGTGCCGAAAATGGTGAAGAGGCTATCTCTATGCTACAAACTGGTTACATCCCCGATTTAATTGTGAGTGATTTGATGATGCCTGTAATGGGTGGTAAAGAACTCGTTGCCCAATTAAAAGCTTCGGGTGCATTTAGTAGCATCCCAATCATTATTTTATCAAGTATCGATAAAAGCGACGAGAAAATTAAATTAATTAAACTTGGAGCCGACGATTATCTTGAGAAACCATACAATCCGGATGAACTTGTGGCTCGAATTGAGAAATTACTTAAGGACCAGTAATCGGTTTTTTTAACGAGTTTCAATGATTTTTATCTTAGTTTTCTTATGCAAATGATGTTGTAAACCTTTATTTAAATTATTATGATATACAATGTTGCTTACCTTGGCAAAAAATCTGAATTTTTGGACCGTCTCTCGGAGCCAAATTCAGGATTTCAGGTCGTTGCTATTGATAAACCCTACGAAATAGTAAAGTTTCACGACAGTGTTGACTTGCTAATTTACGAAATGCCTGTAATAAATGACGAAACAGTTAAAAATCTTTCGGAACTAACAAAGGTCTTGTCATCCTATAAAATCGTAATTTTTGCACTTACTAATTGCTCTGATGTAGCCTTGCTACTTAAAGCTGGCGTACACGATGTGTATAATTATAATGCTAAAATTCAAATGATTACTAAGCGACTCGAATTTGTGAAGTCCCATTTTGGAGCACTCGTTAATAACAATAAAGAATCTATCGAAGCATTTAAATTGCCACTCTGGAAACGTACTTTCGATATTTTATTTGCAGGATCGGTGTTGTTGTTCTTATTGCCCATTTTTTTGCTAATTATCATTGCCATTCGTGTCGAATCGAAAGGGAAATTCTATTACGCTGCACCTCGAATAGGTAGTGGTTATCAAAAATTTGGTTTCTTAAAGTTCAGGAGTATGTATGCCGATGCCGATAAAAGAGTGGATGAATTGATGAAAAAAAATCAATACCAAACCACAGCATCGCAAGAGCCAGAAAAAGAGGAGGGTGGCTATGAACAGCTTTTTTCAGGAAGTCCAGTTTTAATTCACGATGATGGATTTATATCCGAAGAAAAAGTTAAAATGCAGAAAGCCGATAAACGCGAAAATGCATTTTTTAAAATGGCTAACGATCCGCGTATCACCAAAGTAGGGCGCATACTTCGAAATACAAGTTTGGATGAGTTACCTCAGTTTATTAATGTGCTCAAAGGCGACATGTCCATTGTTGGTAACCGCCCACTGCCATTATACGAGGCCGAGTTGCTAACCACCGACCAATGGTCCAAACGGTTTTCGGCACCAGCAGGTATCACCGGATTGTGGCAAGTAACCAAGCGCGGAGGTGCCAATGTTCTTTCGGCCGATGAACGTAAGCAGCTCGATGTGGAATATGCCGAAAATTTTTCGCTTTGGTACGATTTAAGCATTTTATTAAAAACAATTCCGGCTATGATTCAGCGCGAAAATGTATAAAAAGAGAGCCGTTTTTTGCGGCTCTTTCAGCTTTTAATTAATCCTGATTTACACGTGTTTAATAATTACAAACCACACTCTCCCTCCCCTTTTTTTTAGGGGACTAGTTACAAAATGATGAAACACCTACTTATTTTTATATTTTCCAATTTTTTAGTGATCAATGTTTTATCGCAGTCGAATTTAAAGGCCGATAGTTCACTCACTAATTTTGATTATACAAAAACTGAAAGCTTCAATATACCAGAGCTCTCAGTTTGTATTGATTCGGCCCTTATAAACTCGCCGCTTTTAAAAGCAAGCGATCATCAAATCGCTGTAATTCTCGAAGATATAAAAATCAATAAAAAAACATGGTTAGATTTTTTTCTGATTGATGGCAATGTTCGTTTTGGCTTGTATAACCAACTCACACTCACACAGCAAACCGCCAATCCGGATGTGTCTGTGCAATCAGCTAAGGAACAACTTAACTATTTTGCAGGTGTAACGCTACGAATTCCTTTTTCGTATTTTACCAACAATGGAAATCAGCGTAAAAAACTGGAGTATAACTTGAAAGAAATTCAAGAAAAGAAAGATGAGTTAAGAAACGAAATTCGCAAAGTTGTTGTTAAAGAGTATTTTACTTTAAAACGATTACAAGATTTAATTGCAGTGCATTTAAATAATTTGCAAACAGCTCAAATTGATATGTTTAAATCAAAAAATGATGTCAAATCAGGTTTGATTGGGATGACTGAGTTTGCGGCGTCATCGTCGGCCTACACCAAAGCCATGGAGGGTTTTGTAAATGTTAAAAACGAGTACTATATGCAATACCATATTTTATCAATTCTTATTGGTACAAATCTTCAAACTCAAAAAAAATGAATGTAATTATATTTTTAAAATTAATTTATTCTAAATTAATCTACATCGTAATTATTCCTGTTATAGTTGGTGGAATTGTGTTTTTTTTGACAAAAGATTTACCCGTAAAATTCACTACTTCCTCAACAATTTTTTCGGGTGTAACATCCAACAGTGGTTTAGCGGTCGATATAATTAAGGTCGATAACGTGGCTACTCAAAATGAGTACAATAATATAATGACCATGTTAAAGTCTGATAAGCTATTTGAAGAGGTGTCGTTACACCTGCTCACACAGCATTTGATGTTGTCTAAAGCCGAAAAAGAAATTATTTCAGAAAAAGCTTTTGCCGAGCTGAAAGCAAATGTACCCGATAACGTTAAAAAGCTTGTGGTCAAAAATGATTTTGAGAAGACTTATGCAAATTTAAAAAACTTTATCCAACAAGACGAAAAAAATTATATTTATCGGCTAATGAATTTTGGACATAAATATTATAGTATTAATGCCATTTCGTCGCTTAAAGCTGAGCGTTTAACCAATAGCGATTTAATTAAACTGAGTTACGAATCGGAAGATGCAGGTATTTGTTTTAATACAGTGAAATTTGCTACGCAAATTTTTATTGAACAATATAGTGGGATAAAGTTGAGTCAATCGAGTTCGGCTGTTGCTTATTTCGAAGCTAAGTTAAAAGAAATTGGTGCAAATCTGGCTAAAGCCGAACAAGACTTACTTAACTTTAATATTGATAACGATATTATCAATTACTACG
>JAGNPC010000189.1 GCA_017989795.1 Paludibacter sp.
CGAGTAGTTAAATATGTAAGCGAGAAGCTCCTGCAATTTTGCAGCTCCTTAAATACGCAAGCGAGAGCTTGCTGCAGAATTGCAGCAATCAGAACTCAAAAGAGCGTCGTACTAGTACGAACGAGCCATGCAAAACTGCGGCGCTCATTCGTACTAGTACGAACGACCTATGCAAACTGCAGCACTCATTCGTACTAGTACGAACGAACCATGTAAAACTGCAGCGCTCATGCGTACTAGTACGAAGCAATGCTGCAAAACTGCAGTGCTCGTTCGTATCAATACAGCGTTTGGTAAGCTCTTTTGGGATGATCTGGTATCTCGTTTTTCTAATTCGTATATCTTTTATGCCCCGGGATATACTTCTCGTAAACTGTGGGTAGGCAGCCAAACAGCTAATGATTTCGAAAAAAATGGAATTTTCTCAATAAAATCAATGGCATCCCGTTAATATGTTGTATTTTTGTTCATTCCATAAAATGCGGTACATACATCGTACATTAATTATCTGTTATACTCTAAAACAATACACTATTCATTCTACTTATTATGAATCCAAAACTAAAAAAAGGACTTATCATTGGTCTGTCGGTTTTCGCAGTAATTTTTGCTGCTTTACTTATCTTGCCTTTCGCTTTTAAAGGCAAAATCGTGAAATTGGCTCAGGAGCAGGTAAATGCCAAGCTCGATGCAAAGGTTGATTTTGAGGATTTTAGTTTGAGTTTTATACGCAGTTTTCCTAATGCCTCGGTGCGATTCGAAAACTTACGGATTATCGGGGTGGGTGAGTTCCAAAAAGACACGTTGCTTTCGAGTGAGAATGTGGATTTGGAATTGAATTTAAAAAGCTTGTTCTCCGATAAAGGATACGAAATTCGTAATTTGGAGTTTGATAATTCACGTGTGTTTGCACACGTTTTGGCCAATGGAAAAGCCAACTGGAACATCATGAAAACTGATTCAACAAAAGCTGTTGATACTTCGGCCATGAGTTTTAATATGAAGTTAAAAAATGTAGTTCTTGATAATGCCAATATTGTTTATCTGGACGAACAAGGCAAAATGAAAGCCGAGATATTCAACCTGAATCATCATACTTCGGGCGATTTTACCGCTGATAGTTCGTTGTTGAAAACGAAAACGACGATAGAAGCACTCAACTTTACGATGGACGGTGTGCCTTATCTGAGCAAAGCCAATGTGGAGCTTAATGCCGATATCAATGCCAATCTGAATAAAATGATATTTACCTTTTCCGAAAATTCTTCTCGTATCAATGCCATACCGTTTGCATTTGCCGGTTGGGTGAAGATGCTTGACGATGGTTACGATATGGATTTGACCCTCGATGCTAAAAAGGTTGATTTTAAAGCTATTTTGTCAATGATTCCAGCCATTTATGCTAATTCATTCGAAGGAATGAAAGCTGGTGGAGCAGTAAACATGACAGGATTCCTGAAAGGTAAAATGATAGGTGATAATTATCCTGCATTCGATTTTAAACTTACTGCTGTCAATGGTTGGTTCCAGTATCCAAGTTTACCAAAATCGGTTCAGAATATCAACGTGGCTGCTCATATTACCAACCCCGGCAAGACACTTGATGCTACAGTGGTTGATATTTCTAAGTTCTCGTTGGTGATGGCGGGCAATCCTTTCTCGGCTCAAATGCGCGTGGCTTATCCAATGTCTGACCCTGAGCTGCTGATGAAAGCCGTTGGTAAAATCGATTTGGGCTCGGTGAAAGATATTTATCCACTCGAAGCAGGAACAAAACTGAATGGTGTGTTGGATATGAACCTCGACTTGGGTGGTCGGATGTCGTATTACGAAACAAATCAGTATGATAAATTCAAATTTGGAGGTAAGTTGAATGTAAGTAACATGTTAGTTAAAATGGAAGCATTGCCACAAGATGTAGCCATATCGAAAGCCAATATGGTATTCAATAACCGATATGTCGATTTGGCTGCTTTGCAGATGAAGATAGGGCGTAACGACATTTCAACAACCGGTAAACTCGAAAACTTTGTAGCTTTTGCACTTCACAATAAAACGCTGAAGGGGACGCTGAATATGCAATCGAACTACTTTAATGTGAGCGATTTTATGACAGCTGATGCTGCTGCTCCTGCTACCTCAACAGCTAAAACGGGCACTGCTGCTAAGTCGGAACCACTCGCTGTGGTAGAGATTCCTAAGAATATTGATTTTACGATGCAAGCCAATTTCAAACACCTGCAATACGAAAAAATGAATTTCGCTAACGCTAAGGGAGTGCTGAGAGTACTTAATGGCGATGTGAAATTCCAGAATATGAGCACACAGGCATTTGGAGGTAATATTCTGATGAATGGTTTGTATAGTACTGCCGACCCTAAAAAACCATCGGTGAACTTCGATATGAATATCACAGATGTTTTATTTACCGAAATGTTTAAACAAGTAGAAACATTACAGAAATTTGCACCGATTTTCGAAAAAGCAGCGGGTAAATTCTCTACTAAATTATCGTTCAATTCTTTGTTGCAAAAAGATATGATGCCGGATCTGGCTTCCTTAATCGGTAATGGTTCATTTTCGACCAAATCGGTTGGGTTAAGCAATGTGCCGGCTCTTACTGCTTTGGCCAGCAGTTTGAAACGTTCGGATTTAGCTTCAACAACCATTAAAGATTTAGGGTTGATATTCGAAATAAAAGATGGTAAACTGAATACAAAACCTTTTGATGTAACCGTAGGTGGAATAAAAATGAACCTTGGTGGTGCGACAGGTTTGGATAAATCGATAGCTTATTTGGGTAAAGTGCAATTGCCAAGTAGTATGAATTTAGGTAAATTCTCTACTGTAGGTTTAAAAATTGGTGGAACATTTATGAAACCAAAAGTAGAACTTGATTTGGCTAGCACGCTTAATTCTTTGTTAGGTGATACCAAGGCTAAGGTAACCGACGAAGTAAACAAAAAAATAGATGATACCAAAGCTAAAGCTGTGGAAGAAGCCCGTAAGCAAAAGGATGCAGCCTTGAAAGTAGCACAAGCTAAAGCGGATCAGATACGCGCACAAGCACAACAATTAAGCGATAAATTGATAGCTGAAGCTCAAAGTCAGGGCGATCAATTGGTGGCAAAGGCCAGCAACCCGATAACCAAAAAACTGGCACAGGTTAGTGCAAAAAAAATAGTGGACGAAGCCAATAAAAAAGCTGCCGATATGAATGCAAAGGCCGAAGCTGAAGCTACCAAATTGATACAAAGTGCTAACGGAGTAAATCCTTAGTGAACGGTTTGTTTTTGAAAGTGCGGTAAGATCTTGTAAATAAACAATGTCTTGCCGCATTTCTTCAAATGTAAATTTACAGTTGTTGTGTAGTTGCACATCTTACTTTACAAATACTGAATACAATACCCCGATGAAATTTAAGTTGATTTTCTTTTCTCTTTTTCTTAGCATTTCGCTTTTCGGCCAACGCGCAGTCGAAGCAGATGCGCTTTTCAGTAGCAAGCAATATACAAAAGCACGTGGCATTTATGAAACATTGTTGAAGCAGAAGCCTAATGATCCAAAATTTAATTTCAGGTATGCTCAGTGTTGTTATGAGTTGAAAGATGCTGAGCAGGCAATACCTCACTTCGAAATGGCCGGCTCTAAGTTTCCTCAACGTGATATGTACCTTGGCGAACTCTACTTTACAACTTATCGCTTTGATAAATCGGTAATCGCTTATCAAAATTATTTGGCTACTTTAAAACCCGACGATAGCAAAATTCAAGAATTGCAGAATAAAATAGCAAAGTCCGAAAAAGCTGCACGCATGCTCTCAAAAGTGGAGGATATTGCTATTGTTGACAGTATATTGGTTGATAAAACAGACTTTTTACGTTTTTACAAAACGAGTAGCGAATTGGGAACGATAAATCAAAGCTTGTTGAAACTGAATGCCCGACGTACTGTTGATAAAATTACCTATACCACGCAACGCAAGGATAGGGTTTATTATTCCGATTCAATTCACGGTCAAATGGACTTGTTTACTTCTTACAAATTGTTTGATACCTGGTCGGCTCCGGCTTCTGTATCGAAGATAATAAATACTTCGGCTAACGAAAATTATCCATTTCTTTTACTTGATGGAATCACTTTGTATTTTGCTTCCGACAATGAGAATTCGATAGGTGGATACGATATTTTTGTAACCCGCTACACACCTTCATCTGATAGTTTTTTAGCTCCCGAGAATGTCGGATTTCCGTTCAACTCCATGGCCAATGATTATATGATGGTGATTGATGAACAACACAAACTGGGCTGGTTTGCTACCGACCGGAACCAATCGGCAGGTAAAGTGATGATTTATACTTTTGTCCCCAATGAAAATAAAACGATTGTTAGAAGTGAGGATAAAGATTATGTTCGCTCGGTAGCTCTTCTGAAAAGTTATCGCAAGAGTTCCAAAACGACTATGGAAAATACCGAAACAACTAAATCGGATGTGACAGAGCCAAATAAGCAGATTGAATTTATTGTTAATGATTCGACTGTGTATACGCATCTGTCTCAGTTTAAATGTAGTGCTGCAATGACACTTTGGAACGAGAAAGAAAAAATTGCTGCCGATTTGAAATTATCAAAGGCAAAACTTGATGCTCTACGTTTAAGATATGACAGTGCTCAGACATCTGATGAACGAAGTGTCGTAGCGCCCGGAATCGGAGAACTGGAATCGAAAAATATTGAATTGGAATTGCTGCTTAAAAAGAAAATAATGGAACTTAGGAATGCAGAAAATGCATTTCTAAAGAAATAAAATAGCTTCATGTTGGTTTAGCCTTAACGCTAATCTCTTTTATTATTCAGAACTTTCGTCTTTACTAT
>JAGNPC010000190.1 GCA_017989795.1 Paludibacter sp.
GCCTTTTTGTTTCACTACCTTGTTTGGGTAGTTTACAACCCATTCGCCGTCAAAAGTGTCGTTTGTGTATTTGCCTGATGTGTAGATATTTCCATCTAAATAATACGACTTCCATAGGCCGTTTTTTTTGTTGTTCACGTACGGACCCGTTTGCTTTAAAATCACTTTTGTACTATCGTGATATTCTTTGGTTGTGCCTTTAATGCTGTCGTTAACGTAATTGCATTCGTATTTTACATTTCCCGATGGGTAATACCAAACTAATTTTCCATTGAGGCGCCCGTATTGATACTGGCAAATTTTGCTTACGGTTCCATTTTTATAATCTTTGTAGTAATCGATAAACTGACCATCAAAAAAACCATTTTTCATCAAAGATCGGTCACGTATATTGCCGTTTTCGTAATAAGTAATGGATAATCCTTCCTCGAGTCCCATCTTGTACGATCGCATGATACGTGGTTTTCCATCCTCGTAAAAGGCTTTAAAATCACCATTTAGCAAACCATTGCTATAAATGCCTGTTTCTTGAATTTTTCCATCTTCATAGTAATTTACAACATCTCCATTTAGTTTATCATCCTTGTAAATGGCCATTTGCATCAATTTTCCGGATGGATAATAAAACTTAAGCGTGTCGGTAAGGAGGTCTTTATTGTATATTAGTTCCTGTTTTAACGTTCCCGATTCGTAATAATCAAACCATTTTCCGTCGAGCTTGTCGTAATCGTAAGCGCCTTCTTGCCATAGCTTTTGATTGGGGTGAAAAATGGTATATAGACCATGTTTAACCATGCCAAGCTTATCGTGTTTAATAACAAAGTACACTTCCTTAGGTACTTTTTTTTCTGTGTCGTAAAACGTTACTACTTTGCGCTGAGCATATATGCATACGCTCAATGTAGTTAGGATTAAAAAGATGTACAAATGTTTCATTGTCATTTCACTTCGAGCATAAGTTGAGTGCCGCCTAAAGGTTGGCGGTGTCCGTAGTCAAGTATAGCAGCCAATACATATTTGCCTTTAGCGGCAATGCGTGGCATTTGTAGTGTAATTTTGCGCGAACCATCGGGGTAAACGGTGCTTTTTGTTGCGCTAAATTTTTCTTCTTTTCCCGTTTGCAAGTTTGCTAATGTTAAAAACACTGAAGCGTCAATAATATTATCGCCTGTATTTGTAACTATAGCTTCGAATACCTGCTGTTTATCCGTTTTTTTTGTTATTTCTTTCAGGCCTGATATGCCCGCTTTGTAGCTATTGTTACTGCGTGGCGATTGTTTTACCATTACCACAATACGAGGTATTAGTAATACACCAGTAGCTAATGTTTTATCAGCTTCAAAGGCCGTTTGTTCTTTGGCAACCTCTACGTGCATCATACACCAGCGACTTGAAAAGCCATTTTTGGGTACGGTCATCATCACGTCGAGCTGTGCTGTTTGGTTTGGATTGAGCTCAATAAATGCAGGGCTTATGGTAATCCAATCGGCACACGATCGTTTGCTTGTGCCCAAGGGTACCACTTTTCTGTTTCCATCAGCATCAAGTATATAGTCTGATATTTTTATACTGTATTTTTGCGGTTGAGCAGAGTGATTAATAAGAGTAAGTTGTTTTTTTTGAATTTCGCCTGGGTCGGCATTGAAACTCATTAATACAGGTGATACTTCAAAATCTTGCGAGAAAACGCTAAGCGAGAAAAGCATGAAGCTATAAAAAATAATTTTTCTGAGCATACAATTTTTAATATGAATGATTGAAACGAAAATATTGACCGAAAATATCGACAAAGATAAGTTTTAGTTTGTTATTTAGCAACAATTAATGTTGTTCTTTGTTTGTTCTTAAGTAAGTAATCAAAATTAAGCGACATTATGCGAGTAGTTAATGAACAGTGTATTTCCAATCGCAGCCAACGCTCTGTTGGTTGTATAGAAAAGCATGTCAGTACTCACTAGTCCTGAGGTCTGATCCATTTTCCTTTCAGTATTCTCCAAAGTGTTTCCGCAATATTCAGTTGCGGAGAATATGGTGGCAGATAGAAAAGGAAAAGCCCTCTTTTTTCCCATACAGGACGCAACTCCGGTATCTTTTTATTACGATGAACCGTCGCATTATCAAGCACACAAACGAGTTTTTGCGTACACGCAAAGAAAATGCATCAAGGAAATTCACGACCTTGTCAGCGTTGATACTTTCTGTGGTGGCGAATCCCTCATAATTACTCTTTCTGTCAATCATTCCGAAAATGTTGAGCCTTTCACTTTTTTGAGATGGAATGCACACATCCTCCCCAGACAACTGCCAGCCGTAAGGTACATATCCTATGGACAAACTATATGTAAATATAATAAATGTCCCTTATAAATTAACCGCAATTGAGGGTGGGCTTCCCTCGGTGCTGACATGGCTCTCATCAGCATAATAAAGTGCAATACGACCTTCACGTTCCTGCTGTTCAAGTTCTTGCAGCTTTTCGCATTTGTACTCGTAAAGCTGCGGCGAGGGTTTTCCCCTTGGGCGTTTTCTTATACGCTTATATCTTGCGCCAATGCCGATAAAAAACGCTTAAAGATCAAGTCGCTTGCCTCCTTTCCAGTTGTCAGTTGCCAAGCGATTTTAGCTTTGACTACACTTTGCCTGTCTTGTTCTATGGCAGAACGCACCGCTTTTTCATCCGAGCAGTCCATGATTGGTTTTCGACCACGACCTCCACGTGTTTGTAAGGTATCCCTTCCGCTACCCCCATCTTTCATTCGGCATTGCATGGCTACCACCCCAATACCTTTGATGGTTGGATAAAGAAAATGAGCCGACCGACAAGGCAATGTAGGTTGGAAAAAAGCAAGGTTAAGGGTTTAAAAAAACAGATTTAGAACCAGGATTCGTTTTTTGTGCCTTTGAAAATTGAAAATATGCCACAGTCAGCCATTTCGCCCACTTTTGAGTTGCGGTACCCCAATGGCGTAAGTTTATCCATGAGTTCACTGCCCGCCACAGAAGATTTATCGCGCATTGTTAACCTTTACCGCCCGGAACTATGTTCTCGTTAAACGAATCGCTGAGTTACTACTATTTCAGGGAGTCCACCGATATGCGCAAAGGCTTTGATGCGCTATGTGGTGTAGTTCGGGGGCAAATGCAACGCAACCCACTGAGTGGCGAAGTGTTTATCTTTATGAATCGGCCGCGCAATACAGTTAAGTTACTTCGCTGGGAATCGGGCGGCTTGGTTATTTACCACAAGCGATTGGAACAAGGCAGGTTTGAAGAGCCCGTTTACAATAATCATGATAAAAGTTACCACCTGCAGTGGACAGAATTGGTTATGATTATACAAGGAATTTCCATGCAAAATCGTGTACAAAGAAAACGGCACAAAATACTATAAGAAAGTGTCGAAATACCTTTAAATAATGCTTTTTTTTTGCTTGTGTATATCGATGTTTTTTTTTGTACTTTTACACTGTGAATCAAGCAATAAACATACCCTATTTGTCACCCGAAGTGGCTCTTTTGTTACAACAAAAAGAGACACTCGACAATGCCATTTTGGATATAAATAACCTTGTTGTATCTAAAAATGACTTGCTTTCTCAAAAGGAAAATGTTATTGCCCAAAACACAAAAACTATTGCCCAAAAGGATGCAACCATTTACGATTTGCAGTTTCAGTTAGCACAGCTTCGTCGCGCTATTTTCGGCAGTAAGTCGGAACGACATGTACCCAAAACGTAGAACAATTGCGCCTTGATTTTGATTTGGGCAAGGAAGTGGTTGTTGCGCTTAAAAAAGAAGACATTGCCTACTCGCGCCTTAAATCAGCTAAAAAACCCACTCAGCCCAATCCTCGTTTGCCCATACCGGCACATTTGGAACGTGTGGTAGAAACCATTGAGCCTGAGAATTTGCCCGAAGGATCGAAAAAGATTGGTGAAGAAATTACCGAAGTATTGGAAATTACCCCAGCCAAGGTATATGTACGTCAGATTGTGCGCCCTAAATATGCATTGCCACAAGAAGCAGGCATTCAAATTGCTGATTTACTTTCGCTTCCATTACCACGCTCCAATGCCGGCGCCAGTTTATTGGCACATTTAATTGTAAACAAATACGTGAATCACCTGCCATTTTACCGTCAGGTGCAAATGTTTCAACGCGATGGCATTGTACTGCCTGAATCCACAGTTAATAGATGGTTTGCTTCTACTATTGATTTATTAAAACCACTCTACAACGAGATTTGGAAGCAACTAAAAACACTCGACCACCTGTTTATCGACGAGAGTACCATTCCCGTACAAAGCATTGATAAGCCTGGAGGTACAATCAAGGGGTGCCACTGGATATTCAAATCCATATCTCCACACTTAGTTTTCTTTTATTACAACAAAGGTTCACGCGCACAATACATATTACTGGAGGTATTGCCCGGCTTTCAAGGCGCGGCGCAATGCGATGGCTATCAGGCATACGAGAAACTAGACAACACCAAGGGCGTAATAACCATTGGGTGCTGGGTACACGTGCGCCGTAAGTTCGAGCAATCGCTGAACAACGACCCCGTGCGTGCCAATTATGCACTTGCCCAAATAAAAAAACTATACGACGTGGAGCGCTATGCTACCCAGGCCAATTGCAGCTTCGACCAAATAAAAGTACTTCGTGCCGAAAAATCATTTCCTATTATCAAAGATTTTGAGCAGTGGATGCTCGAACAAGCTGCACACATATTGCCCAAGAACCCTATTGGCAAAGCCATTCTGTATGCCTGCGGTATGTAACGCCGATTGGTGCGCTACACGCTCGATGGACGATACCGCATTGACAATAATCTGGCCGAAAATGCCGTTCGTCCATTAGCACTGGGG
>JAGNPC010000191.1 GCA_017989795.1 Paludibacter sp.
ACCAATGTTTTTGAGTTCATACCCTTGGAGCACACCCCCAAAAACGTGATGATAGTTGGTCGTAAAACATCGACCACAAGCAGTGATAAAAATCAAATTCTGAATGACATTGCAGCCATCAAAAAATTATACGGCATTGAAAAACATTATCTGGAAACGCTGTTGGGAATTTGATTGTAGAGACGCAATGCATGGCGTCTATTGGATATGTAGAGACGCCATGCATGGCATCTCTACGGAGAAAATTTCTTCAATCTTAATTCAATTGGTTTATTGAACACGTCAAGTTCCTGCTGATAGATTATTTGAAAATCAGCTTGTTGTATTTTGTTGGTATACTTTTGGTATAATAAGTTACAATCAGCGTGGCAAACTGCTTTCCAATCGTCGAACGACTGTTTCAAAATGCTATAATTGTATTCGTTAATATCCGAATATATTTTTTCTAAAGTAGGTTTACTTGGTAAAAGCCGCTCCTTAATGCTTGTCCGTATCTCGTCTATTAATTTCAACGAATCTGTTGGCAACTTTTCGTCAATTACTACCGATGTTGGTGTTGTATTATTGTTTAAATAAGAAGCAATTTGATCATTTTGATTGCTTGTGTTGAATGTTGGAGATGTTCTTGGAGTCATGATTGAACTACTAGTTTTTGAAGAACCCACTGCGCTTCCGATGTCTTTAGAACCAACTTTAGTATCAACATGCCTATCTACAATGGGAATCGAAACAGCACTTTTAATAGCGATAGAATGATTATAGAAGACTATAATCGTAACCAAAAACAAACTCAAAACGGAAATGCCAACAAAAACTCGCGGCTTGGTTTTATTTCTAAGTAGCTCAATACACTTCTCGGCTGTAATATTTCTTTTCCCAACATCTTCCAACAAGCATTGTTTGGCAATTTTTCGTAGTGGTATCGGGATTTTAGCAAACAGCTGTTTGTTAATTTCTCCGGTTGTTACAAAAAGTATAATATTCCCTGCTGCAAACATATCGCTCCTGTAACTGATTGAACTCGTGTCGGAAAACTGTTCGGGGCTGCCAAAAGCGGGTGAACCTCCAGTGATTTCGGTGTAACAGTCGGAATACGACATACCCAAATCAATTAGCTTCACATCATGGCCGTTTCGGGTAATCAGTATATTGTCGGGCTTTAGGTCCAAATGAACAATTTGACGGGCATGAAGGTATGCTAACGCTGAAAATAGCTGGGATGCAAATTTTTCTAAATTGGATTTTTGATTGAAAAAATCCGGATTTTGCTCTCTGAACTCCGTAAGCGAAAGACCATCGACGAATTCGGATAAAATATAATTACCTTCCGAGTCGAAACCTTTGTTCAGGTAGCGTACAATGTTTGGATGTTCGAGTGTGAAGCCAAGGTCAAATTCTTTTTCGAAAGCAGCAATATAAATCGGATTGGATAGAAATTCTTTTTTCGGGCGTTTCAGGAAGTGCCATTTACCATAAATACGCACTTTGTAGCAGTCGGAAGTTGCCCCCATTTTAGTAATGAGTTCAACTGCCGAAAATGCACTTGGTAAGGACGAAATATTTTGAAACTCATCGAATGAGGAGGATGCCGGATTCATTTGCCTGAAAATTTTGGCAAATTTACAACATTTCTATCAGTTTCAATACGGTAAGTCCCCCAACTTTTCCAGCAGTGAATCGTCCCAGGTTTTTATCTTCGCGAATCACATGCAGTATTACAAGCGGATAATGCAAAACAAAATGGCTGATTTCCAGTGTATCGTTCACACATAACTTGCTATTTTTGGCCAAAATCACAGTGAATTGATTTTTTCCTTCGAAGCGAATCTGTACTGTCCGGTCGGGGTCGTAACCAAACTCAATAACCGACGATAGTGGTAGATTTTCAATTTTTATCTCTTGTAGCGAATTAAATCCCGAATTTCCTGTTTGTTGTAAGCTCGAAAGATATACATCCCAGTTCGAAAAACCCAAATAAATGGCAATGGTATCTAAAGTAAATAAGCGTGGTTCGGTTACACCTGCAATAAATCCAAACAGTCTTTTGAGTGTATTTAAGCTGATTTTGTGCTTGGTAGTTTTCTCAATTTCGAAACAAAGATATTCTAAATCAGAATGATAACGGATAGGTCTCCCCAGTTTAGCTTCAATTTGCTCTTTTATAACAGGTGATAGCATACAATATATATTTACGTATTAAGCTGCAAAAATACATTAAAATCTTTAGAATTTACAACTATGGACGGAATGGATTAAATGGATAATATGGATGTAATGTTTTTAAAATCAACATACTATTTTTGTAAGCGAAATAGAATAACAGCGGAACCGAAAAGCTAGACGAGTAGGGCAAAAAAATTAAAAATCAGAGAAGTATGAAAAAAGCATTTATCATGGCAATTGTTGTATTAGGTTTTACATCGTGTACACTTACCACTTATGTAGAGAAAGATTTGGCAATGAACTACGAACTCAAAATGACTAGTAAAAGTGAAAAAGCACTGTACGAGAAAGTAAGGGTGTATGTAAGCGAAAAGGACATTAAAAGCGAATTTACAGTAGTTTCGCTCAACACCTATAGCCCCATTGTGCTGCCGGTAATTGGCAATCGCAAAAAAGTGGTTACTGCTGCTCTTTACAAAAAAGCAGTTAAAGCTGCCGACAACCAAAAAGCAAATGCCGTGTTAATTCTCGACGATGCGCATTTTAAAGTACTGCGGGTAAAGTAAATTGTTTGTTTAGCTGTTTTGATTCATTTATTAGGCTCTTTTTCTAACAAATAAGAGCCTATTATTTACATTGTTTGATAAATAGACAAAAGTAATAAGACAACTCAAGTAGTTAACAAAAACTAATTGATTTGGCAGATTCGAAAAATACGTCTACATTTGCACCGTCAATTAAAAAATTACCCTAATAAAAGGTAATTATTGAATTAAAAAAATGTATCAAGAGTAGGGTTAAACTCAACCCGATGCCAACCGAGCAGGCGTGCTGCGGTGGATTGCTTTAAGAAATTAAAGCAGATGCGATATAAAATTAAAAACTTTTTTAATTATTATTTTTAAAATAAACGTCATGAAAACAAAAACTTCCAACACTTCCCAACAACACAATCATTGCCACTCGGCAATAGTGTCAAATCAAAAATTTTCGGACAAATTGAAACTTTAGCACGCTAAGGGCTATCCGACTTTGTCTTTTTTTTCCACACAACATTCTTCCAATAATGTTTTGTCGGCACGTTCTATGTCTCAAATTTTTCAAACATTAAAATTATTAACAAATTAAATTTAAAATATCATGAGCAAAAATGCAACTAAAAAAGTAGGTTTCAATGTTTTAAATGCAATAGCTGAGGCTGTTAAAAACCTCGAAGAAATAGGTTTTAAAATAATGATGGAAAACTCAGGCAATTTTCCGGAAATTGCTCGCATGGCTTCGTATCTTGGTGTAAATGAACATCAAACGGTAATGTTTATTACCATTTACAACACCCAAAATAAATTTTTTGGATCTACAAACGTGAAGCAAGTTGCAATGCAAGTTGAACTGACTTTTGTGGAGATAATGCAATACAAAACAGACATAAAGTTACTATACGATGAAAAACTAATTCAGCTCGATGTGGAGTTCACACGCCGCAGGAGAACACCTGCCATTTTTCAGCAAGACATTACAATTAACGAGGATGTGCTCGCTTGCATTATCGAAAATAAGCCTATAGCGCTTGCCAACGCCGATTTGGATGCTTATCAGTTTGTGTACGAAGTGTCCGACCTGATAGACAAACGTACTAACAACCTGATTTCGACCACTCAATTGTTTCGTTCGGTTGAAAGAATAGAAGAAGCGAATTTGGAATTGCCAATGCTGCAGGAGTTGATAAAAATCAAAGTAGAAGTGGACGACCGTACATTTTTTTACCAAATATGTAACGAATTGGTTGTAAACAATCAAGCTATAAATCTTGAAAAAACCTATATGGATATGTATGATAACACCCGTGTTCGGTTTCAGAAAAGTCGCTTGGCGTTGGATAAAGTGTTGAGTTTGTTCCGTCATAACTACATACAACTTATGCAAGGTACATTCTACAGCGACATGCGTGTTGGATTGACCGATAGCGGTTGTGAACTTTTTATGGGCGAAGATGCTCAACTGTATGTAAAAAAGAAAAAGAAAAAAAATCGTATTTCGCCTGACGAAATTCAAGCTAAAGAGTTGTTTTTTGAACCGGCATTTGCTTCGCAAGTCGATTTTATAAAAGCATCGTTGGCAAACGATAAATTTGTATCGTTGCAAACTCGGCTCAAAGAGAAAGCATTCCCAACGGGTGTGTGCTGCTTATTCTATGGCGACCCAGGCACTGGCAAAACCGAAACAGCCATGCAAATAGCACGCGCTACGGGTCGCGAAGTGTTTCATGTTGACATAAGCGAAAGTAAATCGGCCTGGTTTGGCGAAAGCGAGAAACGCATCAAGGAGATTTTCGAAAACTATCGCCGTGCGAGCGAAAAAAGCGAAGTGAAACCTATTTTGCTGTTCAACGAGGCGGATGCCATTTTTAGCAAGCGCAAAGATGTAGGCTCAGGCAATTGCGCCCAGACTGAAAATGCCATTCAGAATATAATTCTGGAAGAAATGGAAAAATTGGATGGTATACTGATAGCTACCACCAACCTGACGAATAATTTCGATTCGGCTTTCGATCGTCGGTTCTTGTTTAAGCTGCGGTTTAGCAAACCAACACCTGCCGAACGCCAGAAAATCTGGATGGAGAAAATGCCCTGGGTAGACGGTGATGTGGCAGCTGAATTATCGCGTAAGTTTGAGTTCTCGGGAGGTGAAATCGATAATATCG
>JAGNPC010000016.1 GCA_017989795.1 Paludibacter sp.
ACGTCAGTGCCTGCAAATTCGGCACTTTCTTGTAGTAAATAGTTTAAATCAATACGTGAGAATACATTTTGATCTGTTCCGCTTTCCATTTTTACCCCTATAGAACTTAAGAGCATCACCGAGATCCACGAACTAAACTTTGCTACAGGATACAATACTACATAAAAAAACAATAACACCCACGAAAAAAGATGTAGCCAGAAATTGGGATTTACTCTGAAAATTGTTTTTGGTAAAAATTCACCCGTAAACAATACAAGAGCAGTAGCCAAAAATGTTTGAATGAGTATGATAAATACTCTGTTGTCTGTGAATTCGACTAAAGGTAGTAGCAATTGTGCCATTAGAAGGCCGTATACTACTAAGGCAATGTAACTACCTACCAGCATGGTGGCAATAAATTGCTGTGAATTCCGTAAAAAAATATGTAAAATGGAGGCCGAAAGTGATCGTTGTTTTCGATCTAGCTCGAAGCGCAATTTGTTTGAACTAACAAATGCAGTTTCCATTCCCGAAAAGAAGGCCGACAGCACAAGCGCCCAAAATATGTATGTTAGATTATTCAAACTGTGTAATTTTGCGTTAAAACTGGATACAAATATACGAATTTCTACTTAAATCAAGCATTGTGAAGCAGAAAAATGCTTTATCTTGAAAAAAAATATTCAGAATAAATTATTGATACATTGTTGTTTAAAAAATGCTTATCAGATTTGTGTTATTTATAGGGCAAACATATTTGCAAATACAAAAAAAAGCTGTATCTTTGCACTCGCTTTTCAGGAAATGATTCAGTAGCTCAGCTGGTAGAGCACATCCCTTTTAAGGATGGGGTCCTGGGTTCGAACCCCAGCTGAATCACATTTATCCGAAAAGCCAAAACATGCGTTGATTCAGTAGCTCAGCTGGTAGAGCACATCCCTTTTAAGGATGGGGTCCTGGGTTCGAACCCCAGCTGAATCACAAAACGAAAGCCACTCTTTATGAAAGAGTGGCTTTTTTTGTGTATCATATTATAACATAGTTTATTTAATATAACGATTATTAAATTTTTATATAAAAAAGGAGGCTGTTTTAAATAGCCTCCTTTTTTATTTCATCATATCTATTAGTTAAACATATATCTAACCGACACTTGCATCGAGTAAGTTGACGAGAAACTTTGATGATCTTTATATGTGGATTTTAATACTTCGTTATTAGCTTTAGGGAATTGATACTTACCTCCAGAATAAGATAAGATATTTGTTGAGTTAACAACTTTATAAACACCCCAATCTTTATTCAACAAATTAGGCAAGTTTTTGATATCTAATCCTAACTGTAAAGTATTCTTTTTTCCACCAACTTTAATTGAGAAATCTTGTACAAATTTCAAGTCAATCATACTGTACCAAGGCATTACAACCCCACCACGCTCAGCATATTTACCTTTGTTTTTACTTAGATATTTATCTTGTTCAATATAAGCCCAGAAATCTTCTTTCTGTTGAGCAGCTGTATAACCGGTTGCATCAGCAAACACCCAAGCATCAAGTTCTGTTTTAGAAGCAGGAATGTATATCAAGTTATTGGCTCCTTTATCACCTACAACATTAGACATGGTATAAGAGAAGCGTGTGTATGAATATCCACCTGCATAACCAAATTGACTAGCATCAAACATTAAGTAAACACCTGTAGCAAAATGTTTCGCATAATCTTTTTTATATCCAATTGTTGCAATTACACGATCAGGAGCAACAAAAGTTCCATTACCAAGTTCATGATCGTTAATCCCATTTTTACTAAACAAATTAGTGTTATATGCAGATGTAACTTGATCACCAATTCCATCACTGTATACCTTAGATTGTGAGCGAGTATAAGCTACAGATAAATCTAAACCAAAATTAAATTTCTTACGTAATTGCGCTGATATTGAATAATAATATGAGTCATTCTTTTTATTATTTTCAATAAAATACACGTTTTGATTTGCAATAATATTTGTATACGTTTTACGAGTATCTTTAGAATTTAGTATTAAGTTTGCTCCTTCTTTCAATCCTTTATTAGTAATAACTACAGGATTAATATCTTTGTTGTAAATTCCTTCAAGAGTAAATTCAAATCCACCAGGTAGTTTTGCATCAAACGCTAAAGATGATTTCCATGTAGATGGCATTTTAAGTTCTTTGCTCAAAACTGTTGGTGACTGTGGAGCTGTTGGAACTTTTGGAGTAAAGCTACCATTATACAATTCTTTTAATATGTCTTGTTGGTTTACTTGAAAACTAGGTTGAATTCCAGTACCAGCACTTGCTACTGAATTATAAAAATACTGAGTTTGACCAACATTAGAATTGCCTACAACAGACACCAACCAAACGTAAGGTAAACGCCCAACAAACACTCCACTACCTCCACGAATAATGTATTTTCTTTCACCATTAATATCCCAATTAAATCCAATTCTTGGAGAAAAAGTTGGTTTAGCCTCTGGCAACTGCGCTGTAGAGTATTTTACACCAGCAAAATCTAAATTATTGAATGCTTGATTAAAATTAGTTTTTTCAATTGAAGGATAAGTAGGTAATTCAAATCTAACACCTGCAGTAATTCTAAAATTATCTGTTACTTTAATTTGATCTTGAATATATAATGAATATTGTTGGAAAGATAATTTTGATTTAAATGGCTCTAGATCTGCAGCGTTTGAGTGGGTTATGCCAAATGCTGCGGGCTTAGTTTCTGCAATGAAGTCAGCCATTGAAGAGTATACGTAGTATCCATTTCCACCTTGCATAAAGCCATTTTCAGCTTTCTGGTATTCATATTGGAAACCAGCAGTAAAACTATTTATTCCTAAATTCCAACTTACTTCATCTGTTGCAACAATTGTATTAACAATTCTTGTATTACCTGCAGTAAAAGGATCAGGGCCAAATGACATGTAACTTGCACCATCTTTTAAAATATCTACAGTTGGAAATGCACCTCCAACATATGAACGAGGTTCATCTTGTATTGAATAAGTAACGCGTAATAAATTATTTAACTTACCTCCAAATAGTTTTGAGTTCAACTCACTGGCTATTGACGAAAAGTTTTGTTCTTGAAAATATCTTGAACTCTCAAAATACATAGAATAGTTTGATGTTCGGCCTTGCCCCTTATTGATACTTTTAGCTGTGCTACCTGGGTAAATTGTATTTGTAGTAAGTGGGCTAGTTGAACCAGAAGGGGTTCTTGAATCTTTACTTTGAGTATGAGATACTCGAATATTGAATTTGTTGTTTTTGTTTATATTCCAGTCAATTCTACCTAGTAATCTAAATGATGGGCCTTCGGATGGATAATTAGTAATTCGGCCAGGGTCATAATTGTATTTAGTTTTCAAATGCGTTTTCATTAAATCCACATCACTTTCCAATGGGCGAATTATATTATTAGCTCCAAAAGATTCAGTTTCTGACTTTCTTAAAATAAATGATGGCCCCGGATTGATATTATCTTCAAATTCAGCATTTACAAAGAAAAATAATTTATTTTTAATTATTGGGCCTCCAACACTAGCACCAAAAGTATTATAATGAGTATCTTGTTTAGTTAACTCATAATTTTTCACCATTTTACCTTGCAAAGCATCGTTCTTTAAATATGAATAGGCAGAACCTTTAAACTCATTATCACCTGAACGAGTAACGGCATTGATTGCACCTCCAACAAAACCACTTTGACGAACATCATATGGTGTAACAGAAACAGATAGCTGCTCTAAAGCATCCAGCGAAATTGGTGAACCACCAGCAGGTAAATTTGCTCCAATGCCAAATGAATTATTAAATGCTGCACCATCGACAGTAATTGATGATTGACGATAATTTCCTCCACCAACAGCAAAACCATTACTTGTCATACTTGACTGAGGCGATAATCTCATTATGTCATTTAAGCTACGTGAAGTAGTAGGGACTGAGTTAATCACAGCCTTATTTACACTTGTAATAGCACCTGCTCTTTCACTACTCATACGAGAGCCTGACCCAGAAGCAATAACTGAAATTTCATTCAAATTAACCCCAGCTTCACTTAGCTGAGCATTAATTACTTGAGTTTCCCCAAGATCTAATTCTATATCAGTTGTGGTAAACTTGGTTAAACCAACATAAGAAACCTCAACTTTATATGGCCCACCAACACGCATTCCCGATATATTATATCGACCTTCAGAGTTTGTAATAACACCGTATTGTGTTCCAGATGTAGTATGTACTGCAACAACAGTAGCTCCAATAATCGGCTCATTGTTTGAGGTTACTTTACCACTTATCCCCGAGCTTGTAACCTGGGCGTTCAGAGTTGATGCTATCGCAACAACCATAAAAATTGCGAAGTAAATGATTCGTTTCATCATGAATTCGTTTTTTTTTGTTTTTATTTGTAACTTATTTGTATTAAGTGAATTTTACATAAACAAGCATTGATATGTAGCTTCAAGTAAAATTGAGCACAAATATATGATAATTCAAGTTAAAATGCATTACATTGAAATGAATATTTATAAACATAGTGTGCTAAAATTGGCTATCTCAATGTCGTAGAAGTGTGTGCAATAGTTAAAATTATTACAGTAATTGGCTGTTTTTGCATCTAAATATTTAAAATGTAATTTAAATAGCTGTAAAATGAAATAACTGTTACATTTGGCAAAAGACGTTCATATTCGCATTGCGAATAAAAAAAGTTGCAATACTCCGTTCGAATATTGCAACTTAATGAATTTTTTGCAGCAAAAAGGCCTTTATTAATGGCCGTTGGCTTTAAATACCACTGCTATGGTTTTCAAAATTATTTTCGCATCCATTTTTATGGACCATTTATCAATATAGTCGAGATCCATTTGCATCCATTGTTCAAAAGGTATGGAGTTTCGGCCACTTACTTGCCAGATACAGGTAATGCCCGGTTTCATACTTAGTCGCCTTAACTGATATTTTTCGTATAGCATTACTTCTTTCAATAAGGGTGGGCGTGGACCTACTACCGACATTTCGCCACGTATTACATTGTAAAACTGTGGAAATTCATCCAGTGATGTTTTGCGTAGTATGCGTCCGATGCGTGTTACGCGTGGATCTTTCTCAATTTTAAATGTTGGGCCATCCGATTCGTTTTGATCCTTTAGCTTGTCAAGTAGTTGCTCGGCGTTTACCACCATCGATCTAAATTTAAAACAGGTAAATCGCCTTCCATTAAGCCCTATTCGTTCTTGTTTAAAAAAGATTGGGCCTTTATCTTCGGCGTATATTAATATGGTGATAATAATCATTAAGGGTATGGATATAACCAAAACAATTGCGCTGAAAAAGATATCGAAAATCTCTTTTGCCTTTAGTCCAATATATTTCGTAGAAGTGGTTTGGTGAGTGATAAATTGATTCGAAAAAGTGTTGTTGTTTAGTTCGTTACTTGAATCGGTATTGTAAAATTCCTCTTGCATTATGTGAACTGTAATTCCTATTTGCTCAGTCTCTTCAATCAGTTCTTGGGCATTGCAGCTGGTGTTATTTACTGGCATGCAATAAAAAATATCGTCAATACCCTTTAATAATATACGTTTATATATTTGATTTTGATTGTCAAAATAAATTGTTTTAGTATGTAGTTTAGGAAATGTCTTGTCTGGTGTAAGTATCGCTTTTAAATTATAGCCCCAATCTTTTGTTTTTATAAATTCATTTACAAACGTTGTTGCGGAGCTGTCGGCTATTATTATTACATTTCTTGAATTGTGCCCGGTTTTACGCAAATGTTTCATTGTGTGATAAAAAACAAGTTTAAATAGCGTTAATGCTACAAAATTCAATAGACAAAAGCACAAGATGTAATAGGCAGAATAACTGTAGTGCCCAAATAGAATCAAGATGCGTAATTCTAATAGTAATAATGTCCCTGCAATACTGATAGTTACTAAATAACCACGAATCATGCTTAAAAATGTACTTGCCCTGAATATTATTCCTAATCTGAATTTGTAAAATAAGAACAGCCAAATAAATGCTATTTGTGCCAAATAAAATATTTTTTCGTTTAGTTCAATCTTTGGATTTGGTACGAAAAGCTCTACTATATGAAATGTAAATAAAGATATTATTACTTGGATTAATATCAATAAATTCGACAACTTTCTCTCTCTCTTTGTAATCATAAACAATAAAAATTACGATACTTGCAATAAACAACAAATGGATATAAACTGGTTAATTTATAATTATTAGTACAAAGATGTAAAATTTACTTTATATATACAATTGTTGTTTGGTTAAAAATCAGTGATTCCTGCTTTTGTATAGCTTTTAGGTGATTTTGTGGTTATGATAAATCTTAATATTCAATTGTTTGTAGTTTTTTTGATGTCTACATTTTGTAGTCTAAAAAAAATACTATAATTTTGGTCGACCAATTAAAGCAGAACATATAATTTTATTAGATAATGAAAACGAATTACGAAATCCGCTATGCATCGCATCCCGATGATGCAAAAAAGTACGACACTGCACGCTTGCGCAAAGAGTTTTTAATTGAGACGCTTTTTGTAAGCAATGAAGTGAATATGGTATACACCCTTTTCGACCGATTGGTAGTGGGTGGTGCTATGCCTGTAAATGAATCGTTGGTGCTCGAAGCTATTGATCCCCTTAAATCGGAGTATTTTCTTTCGCGCCGTGAACTTGGTATTCATTTTAATCGTTATGAAATAATTGAGAATGGACCCCTACGATCAACATTTACACTTTATTATGAGAATGTAAAAGTTGGTGGTGTTGTAATGAATCAGGAGATTACAATCTCGACTACAGCTGGTTCGGCACTCAACAAAGCCGTAGTTAAGTATACCGGTAAAGTGCCATTTCAGTTGGCTGCTGGTATTGTGCTTCATAACGACAAGGGAATTAAACATTCGAACGTAAAAACAGGCGTTATTGCCTATGCCGAAGATGCTATTTCGAGTGCAAAACTACCTTCGGGTCGTAATTATATTGGCGTTGTAATGCCATGTAAAGCAAAAGCGATCGCTACTCAAGACAATCATTTGTTGATAACTGCCAAATACAAACCCGAATCTAATTTTACCTACTATTTTGGTGGCGGTTGGAGTAAATGGCACTTCACTACTGATGCCGATTGGTTTAGCGCCATGGAGCAATTTAGTAAACGTGTAAAGCAGCCTTTACAAGTTAAGTTCAAGTAAAAAGAACGAAAGGGTGCTTACATTTTTTTTGTTATTTGGATAATCAAAAACGGCTTCGCAATACTGCGAAGCCGTTTTTTTTTAACTGCAAACTGCAAACTGCAAACTGCAAACTTCTTACTTCTTCTTCTCCTCTACCCAAACGCGTGCATTTACAAACGCTTCCACCCACGGAGTGATTTGGTCGTTGTTTTTGCGATCGGCAGGGTAGTTGGCGCATTGCCATGGGAAGATGGCACGCTCAGGGTGTGGCATCATGGCTAAGTGACGACCATCTGTCGAGCAAATACCCGCCGTGTTGTAGTCCGAACCATTTGGATTGGCTGGGTAACCTGCGTGTGTGTATTTAGCAATGATGTTGTATGCGTTTTCGTCTTTTGGTAAATAGAATTTACCTTCGCCGTGTGCAATCCATACACCTAGTTTGCTTCCGCTCAACGAGCCTAACATCACTGAGTTGTTTTCAGGTATAGTTAAACCTACGAAGCCTGATTCGAATTTATGTGAATCGTTGTGCAACATGCGTGGTTTTACATCGTGATCTGGTGTTAGTACACCCAATTCAACCATTAGCTGACAGCCGTTACAGATACCTAAACTCAAGGTGTCGTTGCGTTTATAGAAGTTGTCGAGTGCAAGTTTTGCTTTTTGGTTGTAAAGGAATCCGCCTGCCCAACCTTTGGCCGAGCCAAGTACGTCGGAGTTGGAGAAACCACCACAGAACACAATCATGTTCACATCTTCGAGTGTTTCGCGGCCTGTAGCAAGGTCGGTCATGTGAACGTCTTTCACATCGAAACCAGCCAAGTACAAGGCATAAGCCATCTCGCGTTCGCCATTTGTTCCTTTCTCGCGGATGATAGCCGCTTTGATGCCGCTAGCTTTGCGATCGGGCGAAATGCTAAATTGCGATAATTTACCATTGAACGAAGGGTTGAATGCAAATTCGAGTGCTTGGTTTTTATAATTGCTGTAGCGCGATTGTGCACATACTTCGCCACTTTGTTTGCGGTCAAGTAGGAACGATGGTTTAAACCACAAGTCGCGTAGCTCGTTAATTGAGAATGAATAGGCTTCTTTTTTGCGGCTTATTTCTAAGCGACGCTCTGCAATTGGTGTCGCAATACGTGCAAAGCCAACGCCATTGTCGTTCAGAATTTTTTCAACTGCTTTGCGGTCTTTTACCTGAATTAAAACGCCTGGGTTTTCGGCAAATAGCATGGTTACCAATGAGTTTTCGGCAATGTAATCGAGGTTTACATTTAAACCACCTTGCGAGTTCGCAAAACACATTTCGAGCATGGCTGTTATCAAACCACCTTCCGAAATATCGTGACCAGCTAAAATCAAGTTTTGGCCAATCATTTCCTGAATGCTATCAAAAGCAGCTTTGAAGTACTCAGCATCTTTTACAGTTGGTACATCATCGCCAATTTTGTTCAGGGTTTGTGCCAATACCGAACCACCAAGTTTGTGGCTGTCGAATGAGAAGTCGATGTAATAAATAACCGATTTCTCGTCGTTCACCAATACGGGAGAAACTACTTTCTTCACGTCCGATACTTCGGCTCCAGCCGAAATAATCACGGTGCCCGGCGAGAATACTTTGTCGTCACCATATTTTTGAGTCATCGAAAGAGAGTCTTTACCTGTTGGGATGTTGATGCCCAATGAACATGCAAAATCCGAACAAGCTTCCACTGCTTTGTATAAGCGCGCATCTTCGCCCGGGTTTTTACAAGGCCACATCCAGTTGGCACTTAGCGAAACGCTATCCAAACCATCGGTGAGCGGAGCCCATACAATGTTGGTCAATGCTTCGGCGATAGCCATTACCGATCCAGCTTCAGAATCGGCCATAGCCACAAGCGGTGCATGACCGATAGAAGTAGCAATACCTGTAGTTCCGCGGAAATCTAGTGCCACAACACCAAGGTCGTTCAACGGCAACTGAATTTCACCCGCACATTGCTGACGGGCAATTTTACCTGTTACCGAGCGGTCCACTTTGTTTGTCAACCAATCTTTACAAGCTACTGATTCTACTTGCAATACATTTTCGATGTAGGTTTGCAATTGATCTTCCGAAATTTCGGGAGCTGCATAATGTTCTTCTATTGTGTTGTCGGTAATTACCATACGAGGTGGTTTACCGAACATATCTTCTAGTTTTAAATTGATCGGAGTCTGTCCATCTGCTTGTTCGAACACAAAATCCATTTGACCAGTAGTTTCACCCACTACATAAAATGGAGCGCGTTCACGTTCGGCAATGGCACGTACTTTTTCTACCTCTTTTTCCGAAATAACAAAGCCCATACGCTCTTGACTTTCGTTTCCAACAATTTCTTTGGCGCTCAAAGTAGGGTCGCCAACTGGTAATGCCGACATATCAATTTTACCACCTGTTGTTTCAACCAATTCCGACAAGCAGTTGAGGTGTCCACCTGCGCCGTGATCGTGAATAGAAACGATAGGGTTTGTTTCGGCTTCGGCCAAGGTGCGAATAACGTTCGAAACACGTTTTTGCATTTCAGGGTTGGCACGTTGTACGGCATTCAATTCAATCGAATTATCGTACTCACCTGTTTGTACCGACGATACAGCAGCTCCACCCATACCAATGCGGTAGTTGTCGCCGCCCATCACTACTACTTTTTCGCCAGCAGCCACATCGCCTTTCAAAGCGTCGCGCATGGTACCGAAACCAACACCACCAGCCATCATAATTACTTTATCATAACCAAATTTCTTGTTGTTTTCTTGGTGTTCAAAGGTGATTAACGAACCACAAATAAGCGGTTGGCCAAATTTATTACCAAAATCAGAAGCACCGTTCGATGCTTTGATCAAAATTTGCTCAGGTGTTTGATACAACCATTTGCGAGCAGCAATATTTTGTTCCCAGGTACGACTGTTGTCGTTGCGGGCATATGAAGTCATGTAAACCGCTGTACCTGCAATGGGTAAGCTGGCTTTTCCACCGCCCAAGCGGTCGCGAATTTCACCACCAGTACCTGTAGCAGCACCGTTGAAAGGCTCAACCGTAGTTGGGAAGTTATGTGTTTCAGCTTTCAACGAGATAACCGAGTCGATTTCTTTGGTTTGGAAAAAGTCGGGTTTGTCGCCACTAGCTGGTGCAAATTGTTCAATTTTTGGTCCGGCGTTAAAAGCTACATTGTCTTTGTAGGCCGAAACAAGTTTATTTGGATTTTCTTCGGATGTTTTGCGAATCAGTTTAAATAAAGTCAACTCTTTTTCTTCGCCATCAATCACATATTGTCCGTTGAAAATTTTATGACGACAGTGTTCAGAGTTTACTTGCGAGAATCCAAACACTTCGCTATCGGTTAACTGACGACCCACTTTTTTGCTAACATTGTTAAGGTATTCAATCTCATCAGGGCTTAAAGCCAACCCTTCTTTTTCGTTGTAAGCAGCAATATCATCGATATACAATATTGCCTCAGGCTCTTTGTTGATGGTGAAAATGTCTTGATTCAAGCCAGAATAGATACGCTCAAGCATAGGGTCGTATTCCAAACCTCCTTGTGCCGATGGTGTGTGCGGCATCAATCGGAACTCTTCTATACGAAGAATGCCGCTGATACCCATATTTTGAGTTATTTCAACGGCATTTGTACTCCAGGGAGTTATCATTTCGCGGCGTGGACCCACGTAGTTACCTTCGATGCTCGACAGATTCGTCAATTTCGCTTCGCTAAAAAGCCATTCTAATTTACTAACATCTTCGTTCGACAAAGTGCTTTTGCTTTGAACCACAAAAACATGTTGGGCAGGAGTTTGAAAAAATTGAATCATTTATAAATAAAATTAGAAGTTAGAAATTAGAAGTTAGAAATTGGGAAAATTAGAAATATTGACATCGATAAAATGGTTTATAATCAACTATTTAATGTCTGTTCGTGCATTTCCTTAATTTCGCCACAAAGATAAGGAAATTTTGCGAAGCCTAAAAGCTGTTTTTTAAAAATAAACTTGAAAGATGTTATTTGCATTTATTTTATCTTCAACAAGAAATGCCAATCGATTTGATTGGCATTTTTTGTTGGAAAGCATTGAGTTCAATACTAATTGCGGATAATGCTTTTAGTAATTTATTTAGTGATTTTTATGCAATAACTTCAGTTTTTGGGTCAGCGCCATATTTGTTTTCGCCTACTTGTCCATTAGTAACTAACAATACCAACAACCAAATAGCTCCAACTACAGGGATGAATGCAATGAAAAACCATTTGCCACTTTTACCTATGTCGTGAAGACGGCGTGCTGTTACGGCAAGGCCTGGAATTATTACGGCGAGTGAATAAAGTCCACTTAAAATACCTGAGCCCATTACCATGGTGCCCATTAAATAGTCGATTAATGCAAGCGTGATGCTAAACAAGAAGCTCATTAAAGCAAACATCCAATACTCTGTGCGGCGTGCGCGGCCACTGAAATCGACATACTGTTTTAAAACTTTTAAATACCAATTCATAATATTAAAATAGATTTTTAGATTGTTCCTACTCGTAAGGTTTTTCGGATTCCACCTTGAAGTCAAATAATAGATTTAATGCTCAAAAATAAGTTAATTATTTTATATTTCAATGTTAAATTTAAACTTTTAAATAATGCCTCTTGATTTTAGTTCTAGGTATTTATTAATACTGTTGATGGTTAAGTTTTCGGGTTGCGTTAGTATGGTTTGAATACCATGCTTTTCGAGTTCACTAACCAGCAATCTTTTTTCGAATGCAAACTTTTCGGCAATGGCTTTATCGTAAACATCCTGTATAGTAATGGCTTTGCGCTGTATAATTGTATTTAACTCAGAGTTTTCAAAAAACACAACAATCAGAAAATGATGCTTGGATATGTTTTTAAGATACATAAGCTGACGGTGCAATCCATCAATACTTTCGAAATTGGTATAAAGCAGCAAAACACTTCGTTGTTTGATGGTTTGTTTGATGTCTACGTACAGTCGGCTGAAATCGCTTTCCTTAAAGTCGGTGTCGATATTGTACAGTTTTTCCATCATGCGTTGCATTTGTCCGGTGCGTTTTTCGGCGGGTAAATGCGTATCTACTTTTTTCGAAAAAGTGAGCAGTCCGGCCTTGTCCTGCTTTTTCAGAATAATATTTGAAAGCGCAAGCGTAGCATTAATGGCATAATCGAGAAGGCTTAACCCTTCAAAAGGCATCTGCATAGTTCTGCCTGTATCAATAACTTGATATACGGGTTGCGAGCGTTCATCTTGAAACTGATTTACCATCAGCTGGTTGCGTTTAGAGGATGCTTTCCAGTTGATGGTACGTATATCGTCGCCTTGCACATAGTCTTTTATTTGCTCAAATTCCATGGTGTGCCCTATGCGTCGGATGCGTTTTATGCCATACTCGCTCAGTTTATTTGTAAAAGCAAGTAGGTCGTATTTGCGCAATTGCATAAACGAAGGGTAAGTTGGGATTACTGCATTTTCAGCAAATACATAGCGCTTCGAAATGAGCCCAAGCTTTGTTTTGGCATATACATTGAGTTTGCCAAAAGCGTATTCGCCACGTTCGGTGGGCCTAAGTTGATAGC
Organism: Paludibacter sp.; assembly: GCA_017989795.1. Lineage (GTDB taxonomy): Bacteria > Bacteroidota > Bacteroidia > Bacteroidales > Paludibacteraceae > Paludibacter. The sequence continues at coordinate 12,830 of JAGNPC010000016.1, forward strand.
TAAGTTCGCAGCTTGTTTTGGCAGCGAGCATTCGTTCGAGCTTAAAATCACGTTTCTGAAACTGAAAGGGTATTTCGTCGATAATAAGCAACTTGATACTCAGCGGATAGGTGTTTGATAATTGCAATTGAATGGTGTTGTTGTCGCCATTCGATAGTCGCTCGGGAAGATTTCTGCTTGCTTCTATTCCATTTCGGAGGTGAAAAACGACATACCCATCGGCTATGCTAATTAATAAAAAAAGCACAATTACGACTATAGCCACCCAATAAAGCCAATGCATGAAAAATGCAAGCACAAATAAACCGCCAATGCCGAGTAGGAGTTGGAAAAAGAGCCGATTGATATATAGCGCCTTTAGAATTTTCATTTAGCGTGGAATCTCCAGTGAGTCGATTATTTGTTGTACAATTTCGTCGGTTTTTACGCCTTCCATTTCTTTTTCGGGAGCAATGATAATGCGGTGTTGAAGCACTGCTGTGACCGAATCTTTCACGTCGTCGGGTGTTACAAAATCGCGACCGCGAAGAGATGCAAAGCCTTTTGATGCATTGAGTATAGCTATCGAAGCACGTGGTGAAGCACCGAGATAAAGAAATGGATGCTCGCGTGTGGCGTGTACAATACGTGCGATGTATTCCATAATGTTCTGCTCTACAATCACGGTTCGAACAATGGCACGGACTTTTTCGATAGTGGCTTTATCAACCACCATTTTCACATCTGCAGTTTTATCGCCATTAATGGCTTCGTGTTCGCGTCGAATGATTTCAAATTCGTCGTTTAAACTTGGATAGTCAATCACTACTTTAAACATAAAACGGTCGAGTTGAGCTTCAGGTAGTCGGTAAGTCCCTTCTTGTTCAATCGGATTTTGAGTTGCCATTACCAGAAATGGACTTTCCATCGGGTAGGTTTTGCCATCAATAGTCACTTGTCGTTCGTCCATCACTTCAAAAAGCGCCGCTTGTGTTTTTGCTGGTGCACGGTTTACCTCGTCAATAAGTATCATATTTGCAAAAATAGGTCCCTGTCTAAATTCAAACTCCGTTTTTTTTAGATCAAAAACCGAGGTGCCCAAAATATCAGCTGGCATCAAATCGGGCGTGAACTGTATGCGACTGAATCTTACATTTAATGTACGTGCCAACAACTTTACAGCCATAGTTTTAGCTACGCCAGGCGCTCCTTCGAGCAATACATGGCCGTTGGCTAAAATAGCTACTAATAAGAAATCGATCAGTTTTTCCTGACCTACAATTACCTTTTTGAGTTCTTTTCGAATGGCATCTACCTGTTCTTTGAGCTCACTTAAATCAATGCGATTTTCGAAATGAATGTCAGTAGTATTTATTTTCCCCGTTTCAATTTTTTCAGTTTCCATATCTGATGTTATTTTGTTTTTGAATAATTAGTTGAATGCGCTTTGATTTCCCAAAAAGTTTCCAGTTGTTTGTTGAATAGAATCAAATCGCTTTTGCTTGCTGTTTTGTTTTTTTTGAATTGATTTATAAAATCAATTAGCTTGTTGATCAACACCAGATCTTTACCCGATTT
>JAGNPC010000192.1 GCA_017989795.1 Paludibacter sp.
AGTTGCCTTAATAGGTGATGGAAAAACTGAATTTGCATATATTGAATCTTTGAAAATAGCTTATAAGGATAAATTATCTGGTTATTCATTGAAACCTCGATTACCAAAAGACTCGTCGGTAAAGGAATTAGAACGGTTTATAGTTGATAATCTGGACTATGATAAAGTTCTATGTATTATTGACATGGATACAAAACTAAAGAAACAAAAAGAATTTTATGAAAAGAAACCACCCTTTTGTACGCATCAACATATCATTAAATGTGGTGGTAATTTTAAAACTGCTGTTATAAATGGAAGAAAATCAATAGATTCCAAAGAGGGAGATGATAGAGATTACACCTACTCTGAGATGGTTCGATTTTTTGAGGAAATAGGTATTCTATAGGTTTTGGGGCTCTCACTTGAGCATATTTTGTTACATTTATAAAATTGTAGAAAGATTTTTATTGAAAAATTAGGATGCTCTAAATTTGTTTTACTATTTTTGTTGTCGTAGCTTATTACAGGTTGAATTTAAACTGGTTGGCTATTAAATACACAACAACTATGGTAGGGTTTGAATATCGTTTTCCTTTGTTTGACAGTCTGTTGGTAGGATCGCTTAATCCGTTTTTGCCTCAAAACGGGTATCGAAGTTTTGTCGACGATTCGCAAGTAGGAATTGGGCTCACATCGGTGCCCGACAATGGCAGGTATGGCTTTCGGTTTTACAGCCCGACTAACTTTAAATGCAGCTATTATTACCATAAATTGGTTCCCGAAACGTTTTTGTATTGTAACGAGGTGTTGGCGTTTCTGGCCGACGAAACGGATACCGAAACACGTGCTTATCTGCGTTTGACTTTGCTCGATAAACATCTGAAGACTTGCCTTTTGCGTATCGGTGAACTTATCCAATCGAATCATTTGCAAACGCATAGCTTTTTAAAACCTACTGCCGACACGGATCCTGAGCAACTATCAAACAGTTATATTCTACATTTGCTTAAGGTGTGTGTGGCGAAGGCTTATCTCGAAATTCAACAGGTTCTGTTGGATGTTGTTGTCAACCCTTTACCTGAATCAATGCTTTATACGGCCATAGTGGGCGAAATTCCGCCAGTAAACTGTCTTTTAAAACAGCCATCCTTGCTGCGTGCTGAAATGCCTCTTAAAACGCCTCAAAATGCCTCAATAAATTCAACAGCTCCTATTGCTCCTTCATCAATACCTTCTGTTACAAATGATATACCAACAATGATTGTTGATACAAAATTGTATACCATAAAAGATTTAGTAGAGATGAATATGGGCAGCGACAAAACCATTCGTCGTTTGCTCGAAAAAGGTGTTTTAATAGGATTTAAACAGGGTAAAACATGGCGTATAGAGGACGCTGAATTACAACGTTATTTAATTCAATTGAAAATAAGTACAAAAAATAAGATATGATTAAAACCAAACCATTAACGATGAACGTGTTGCCAATGAAGCACCGAATCGAAAGATTAACTGTTTATTTGTCGAATACTGCATCGCGCCAAGCCATTAAGTTTTCGGAAACCGATGCGAAACAGCTCAAATCCGATTATCAGTTACCTGATAGCTGGAATGAAGTGTATGCTTATATGTCTGAAAACCCGACGGCCACTTTTGAGCTAACGAAGCCAGTGTCGCCAACTGATTGCAAGCAGGGCGAAAGCTGTTGGTCCTTATCGTTTTTGAAAAAATACTACACCTGGCAACTAGGCAACTATTTCAGAACGCAACAGTTACCTTGCCTTACCAATTTTGTGTGTGATACGGAAGTGTGGATCAAGACGGCTTCACCCTATGCTGGCTGCACGGGCTACAAAGCATACACCGTACGCGTTCAGTTTAATTACGTCGAACAGGAGTTTGAGATGGTGGTGATTGTTGGGGAGCTACACTCGGTATACAACAAAGCGCTTACCGATTCTGTATTTTCGGAAACCAATCACGATATAATGGGGTGGGTGCTCCATGGCACCGATATCCTTCGACGATCGAACTTAACAGATAGTGCTCGGCGCGATTTGAGTGCTGTTTTCCCTTGTATCAATCCTGTTTTGCGTAGTTTTTTAAAGCTCCCAGTGCCTGCTCCCGATCGTGGCAACCGGTATACGAAGCATTTTGAAGATATTGAAGCATTTAAAAAGCAGTATTTAGAAACAAAGGAAGTGGCTCAACTAATGCAACTAAATAATCAATGGAGGCGTGTGGAACCACAGTTTTTTGATACAACGGCCCTAAAAATGCTTAGTTTTGGTACTGGTAAGCACACACAACCCAAGTATGGTATGCCTAGTTTTGGACCGAAAGAATTGGTTGAGGACGATGTGGTGTTTCTGTTTATCGGTCATCAATTAGACAAACCCTTGGCGTTTACTTTAAATGAATATTTTAAAGGGAATCACCCATTTGAGTTTAAAGGTATATCCAAGTATCTGAATTTAATCTACAAAACCGAACCAAGTTTGAGTATTTGGTTTAATAACAAGCAAAACCCACTGCCCGAAATAGAAAGTGAATTGAAGCTACGCAAGGAACAACAGTTTTTGAAAAGTTCAAAACGTTATGTGGCTATCTACCTATCGCCACACTCCAAAACAAGTACGAGCGAAGCAAGTCGGAAGATTTATTACCGAGTGAAAGAGTTAATGCTCGCACACGGTATTGTAACGCAAACCATTGATGTACAAAAAGCATGGGGCTCTCAGCGCCAATGTGTACAAGTAGGTACGGAAGGGGCTAACGATAGACAGGGTATCATTCGTAAAGCAAAAGTGACAGGGAACTTTCATTATGGTCTGGCCAATATATCGGTGGCTATTTTAGCCAAACTGGGCGCTTGTCCGTGGCATTTTGAGGAGCAGAAAGAGAAGGAACTCGTTATTGGAATAAGTGCTTATACCAGTCGTGAGTTAGGTAAAAAATACATTGGTAGTGCCTTTAGCTTTACGGGCGAAGGGCAGTTTGGGGGTTTTGCATGTTTTAGTGAGCGCGAAATTAGCGAGTTGGCGGGTTCGATTAAACTTGCCGTGAAGGATTTTTGCAAAAACAATACTGGTATTCATCGGCTGATTATTCATTTTTATAAAAAACTCAGCTATAAAGATCTGAAGCAGATACAAAATGCATTGGCCGATTTAAACTTATCGATACCAGTTGTGGTAGTTTCAATAAACAAAAACTTTTCCGACGATATGGTCGGTTTCGATTTATCGGTACCACATCTTATGCCCATATCGGGCCATTATTTGGCTATAAATAATAGGCAGTATTTGCTGTACAACAATCAACTAACAAGTGCCAACGATACCAAAATAGATCAACGCGAAGGCTTTCCTTTTCCACTAAAAATAAGTGTTCAACAGTATTTGCCACACTCAAAAACTGCGCTCAATATGACCGAAGAGGAGTTAATACCAATTTTAGAGCAGGTGTGTAGGTTTAGCTTATTATATTGGAAGTCGGTTTCGCGGCAATGGTTACCTGTAACGCTTCGGTATCCTGAGATGTTGGCACAAATAGCACCACATTTTAAATACAAAGATTGGGGCGAGCTTGGCGGCGATAGTTTGTGGTTTTTGTAGAGTCCCTAACCCTTTCCGATAAATCGGAATAAATTGCGGATAATAAGGAAAGAGCAGTTTGAGGAATCGGACTGCTCTTTTTGTGTCCAATAGGGAGAGAGTCAAGTGGTCAGTGTTGGTCAGTGTGGACAAAATTCGAAGTGAAAAAGCGAGCTGAAAAGTTTGGCATGGTCACAGGTGGTCAGTACGGACAAAATGGCTTATTGGCAAAAAAGTTGCAATTAATATAGGCGTAGGGCACTACAGGTTAATGCAAAAGCCAAAAGTAAAGTGATCGGTTACAGCAAGCCAATGTATTAATAACGACTCAAAGCAGGATGCGCCTGATCAGCAAAACTTGGTGAAAGTCAATAGCGAAAATACATACAAAAAAAAGAAAAATGAAAAAAGAAAAGAAACCGCAGTTACGCACTGCATTAGTTATCAGTAGTATTAATTTTTTAAGAAAGGAGGCTTACAATGGCTAAATTAAATCAAGGTATTTTAGGCGGTTTTACTGGAACCGTTGGTACAGTAATCGGAATGTGCAAAAAAAATGGCGATGATGTGATTATTGCCAAGTCGAAAAGGAAACGTACTTCGAACACCGAAGGACAAGTAAATCAACGAACAAAATTCGGTCTAGCTACCGGTTTTATGCAAACACTGAATCCGTTGGTGAAGGTGGGTTGTAAAGTGGTAGCGGGCAACGACATGAGTCCTTACAACTATGCTTGCAAGCATCTGATGGCTAAGGCAATTGTGGGTACGGCTCCCGATTTTGAAATTGATTACAGCCAAGTGCTTATTAGCAATGGGCAGCTCAGTCAACCTACCAATGCTTCGGCACAACTGGTTAATGGAGTTGTAAACTTTAAGTGGGACGACAACACGGGTGATTGTAGGGGTGCTGGCACCGACAAAGCAGTGTTGATAGTTTATAATGTATCAAACTTGGAGCTTAGTTACAATTCAAGCACTGCCACCCGCTCATCGAAAGCAGGCACACTAAACATACCGAATAGTTCAGAAGGCGATCAGTTGGTGTTTTATATGTACTTGCAATCAGCTACCGATCCTTACACCGTTACGAGCAGTCAGTACTTAGGTACAGCAACAGTGTAATAAGTAATTTGTGAACAAAAAGCCCCGATTTCAGAACGTTGAAATCGGGGCTTTTTTAATCCTTTTTATTACTTACTTAACCTCGCTATAGCCTGAGAAAAAACCCAATATTATCATCCTAAATC
>JAGNPC010000193.1 GCA_017989795.1 Paludibacter sp.
CTCGTATATTGTAGATAGGTGTTTTCATACAAAAACAAGTCCCACAGAATTGCTTCCGTGGGACTTGTTAATTATATATTTAGTCCATATTCCGCTTTTAGCCCAGCTCTTCGTAGTGTAGCAATAAGCGTCGGACGCTGAGCGTATGGCTGGAGCCTATGCCGAGCTAGTTGCATTTTATTAAACTACGCCGAGCTGAGGCTGCAAGTTACTTTTTTCGTAGGCGAAAAAGTTTACCGGAGGCTTACAGTTACATTTTTCGGAGACGAAAAAGTTTACCGGAGGCTTACAGTTACATTTTTCGGAGACGAAAAAGTTAACCGGAGGCTTACAGTTACATTTTTCGGAGACGAAAAAGTTAACCGGAGGTGTACAGTTACATTTTTCGGATGCGAAAAAGTTAACCGGAGGCTTGCAGTTACAATTTTAGAAGGCAAAAAATGTTCACTGGAGGTATACAGTTAAAATTTTTGGAGAAAAAAAAGAATACCGTAGCTATTCAATTTGCTATTAGTGCGTACACAAAAAAAAAGCCCACAGCATAAATCTGTGAGCTTTTAGTTGTTGGAGCCTTGTTTTTTTAGGCAGTGGTTTCAGTTCCGGTGTTTGGGTCGGCGCTTTCGTCGGTTTTGTTTTTAATATTCGACAAGTTTATTTCGTCGATACGTGTGTAAATGCTTGTATGGAGGTTTTTTAAGGCCTCCGATGGTGTTTTGCGTAACATCCATTCTAGCTCTGCGATTAAGTTTTTTAGCGCAAATTCTACATCGCTGCGTAGCTTCGAAGCTGTAAACGACACCTTTTTAAAATCTCCCCACTGCATATATTGCGCTTCGTAGCTGCGGTGAGCAGTTTCAAGCTGTACTACCTTGTTATTTAACTTCAGTAGTTCTATGTCGGCAGTCAGTTCGGTTTTTTTTAGTCCCGCAATTATCAGTTGATAATTGTGCGATTGATCGCCAGTTTTGTTATACAAAAAGTCGCGTCCAAAGCGGTTTATCTCTGTGTATACTTTTTTTGCCGAAGATTTCACTTCTTCATCGGGCGAAATTAGCAACCCTTGTAGGTATTTTCTTGTTTCTTGGAAAATATACTTGCGGTTCTGAAATTCAATATCGATGGTATCATCTTTTTTCTTTTCGCCCTTTGTTGTGGCAGTGATATAACGTTCGTAAGCCGTCACTAATAAATCGTAAAAATCAGCGGTTTTTACTTCTGCTACTGTTGATGCATCAATATTTTGAATGATGCGAGTTGTTAAAGTGCCTATCGAATGGTTAGACATCTTTGATATTTTGGCTTTTGGCCCCATAATTGTAAATTTTATTGTAAATATATTCGATACATGTGTTATTCAGATAGAATAGCAACTGGACTATATCTGCTTATAAAGCAGTAGGTTGGGAATATATTTTATGCAGGATTGGGATGTGAGCTGGTGCCAGTTATGGCTTCGAAGATATAACTCGAACTGCTGCAGCAAAGTCCGAAGAATATCGAAAATGAATGTATGCGTGTATTACGTAATACGCGGAGTAGGGTGGACAGTTTTTGTCCAATATAAAGCGCCAAACGGCTAAGTAATTGTTTGGTTGAACCCGATAAAAAGGATTTTAAATCAATAGTGCGGGTTAGCTTATCTTTCTCTTCTTTAATTGAATAGCATTTGGCCAATTCAAATTCAAACTGATGCTGAACGTATGTTCTGTCTGTCTCTTTTTCGTATTTACTGGTTCGTAATTCTTTATTATAAGGAACTAATAGTTTGAGCAAAAAATTATAGTCATTAAATTTTTCATTGAATTTAAATACACATTTATCAGATGTATTTAAAGTATTACCCTTTAAGTACAATAAAAAATTATCTAAAATTGGTAAGTTGTTTTTAGAATTAATCACTTTGCTTATCGCCTGTAGATGCGACAATAGTTCGGTACTACTTACTACAAATTTCATAGCGTGGCGGTACCTGTCCTGTGGCAGTTAGTTAGTGGGCGATATGTTCGTGTTTTATTCAAATCTTTAAGCTTCGAAAATTGTTTTTCTACTTGTAATGAGTTTTTACAAATTGCGTGCCAATTTATTAATATATGTCAATATGTCAGTTTTTTTGTCATTGGTATCAGGTGGAAATTTTTATATTCCTCCCTACGGTCGGAATGACAAGCCAAACGTGGGTCTTTGGGGGTTTGGTATGAAATGGCGGCGAAGCCGCCATTTCATACCAAACCCCTGTTCACCCCCAAAACCGCTGTCATCTTGAGCGAAGCGAAAGAAATAAAAAGCCGCCATTTCATACCAAACCCCTGTTCACCCCCAAAACCGCTGTCATCTTGAGCGAAGCGAAAGAAATAAAGAGCCGCTGTCATCTCGATATTGCACCCCAAAAATTTTTGTGGTTAATTTTTCAATTATGTCATTGGTAACGAAGTGAGAGAAATAAGATTTTTGTAATAACAAAACCTTTTAGCGGACAATACTACGATCTATTGTGAGTGTTGTGTCTGAACCGCCTGTCGTTTATATCGATTTTATCGGAAAGGGATCGGGTCGAAACTTAGCAATATGCACAATGATTATGTCTCTATTGCTGTTTAATGAGTTGTTTCATTCTTATTTTCAACTACTAAACTGCTGTGATTTTGGTGGTTGTATTGTTTCAAATATCAGATAATTAGATGTTTGTTCGTTTTGTCATTTAGAATATTTACAAATAAATAAAGTGATTACAGAAAAATTTCCGTATTCATTGCAAAATTCGAAAGAATTTGCTACATTTGTGCTGCTTGAAATTTTGACAATGTATTATTGTAAGTGCTTCAAAAGCAATGGATTGAAATAAAAACAAAAATTGATTTATAAACAAAAACAAAAATCTATGTGGTTAATTGATTCATCAATCGGGCGCAAGCTCATTATGAGTATTACGGGGGTTTTCCTTGTATTTTTTCTCATGTTCCATGGCACAATGAATTTAGTTGTGTTATTTTCGGCTGATGCTTACAATATGATTTGTGAGTTCTTAGGTGCAAACTGGTATGCTTTGGTGGCTACCAAAATTTTGGCTTTGGGTTTTGTGCTACACATTGTGTATGCCATTTACCTTACTTTCCAAAATCGTAAAGCGCGTGGTGCTGCTAGCTATGCCGTATCTAAAAATCAAAAAAGTGTTGAGTGGGCTTCACAAAACATGTTGATTTTAGGTGTTATTGTGTTGGGTTTCATGTTTTTGCACTTGTACCAGTTTTGGGCAAAAATGCAATTGGTTGAAATTAATCACAAATTAGGTATTCATGTAGAAGAAGGTTTGCTTGCTACTGCTGCCAATGGTGCTTATTGGATTAAGTATTATTTCAGCCAGCCGCTTTATTCTATCATTTACATTGTATGGTTGGTGGCTTTGTGGGCTCACTTAACACATGGTGTGTGGAGTGCATTGCAATCGTTGGGATTGAATAACAGTGTTTGGATGTCGCGCGTAAAAGTGATTTCAAATATCGTTTCGAGCATTATCGTTTTAATGTTTATTTCTATTCCAGTTTACTTCTTGCTAGGTTTCACCATCTAATAACTTGTAACTACTAACTAGTACTTGTGACTAGTAACTTGTAACTCGTAACTAATCAAAAAATTATGACAACTAAAAAAGATACTACTTCGGTAGAAACACCTATAATTGATGCAAAAATTCCTGCTGGCCCATTGGCAGAGAAATGGAGTAGCTACAAAGCGCATCAAAAGCTAGTAAACCCTGCTAACAAACGTCGTTTAGATATTATTGTAGTAGGTACAGGTTTGGCTGGAGCATCAGCTGCTGCATCGCTTGCCGAACTTGGTTTCAATGTATTGAACTTCTGTATTCAAGATTCTCCTCGTCGTGCGCACTCTATTGCTGCTCAAGGAGGTATCAATGCTTCTAAAAATTACCAAAACGATGGTGACTCAGTTTACCGTTTGTTTTATGATACGATTAAAGGTGGTGACTACCGCGCACGTGAGGCTAACGTTCACCGTTTAGCTGAAGTTTCGGGTAGCATTATCGATCAATGTGTGGCGCAAGGTGTGCCTTTTGCTCGCGAATACGGCGGTTTGTTAGATAACCGTTCGTTTGGTGGTGCTCAAGTTTCACGTACCTTCTACGCAAAAGGTCAAACTGGACAACAATTACTTTTAGGAGCTTATTCTGCTCTTAGCCGTCAGGTTGGTAAAGGTTCGGTGAAATTATATGCTCGTTACGAAATGCTTGATGTGGTATTGGTTGATGGACGTGCTCGTGGTATTATTGCTCGTAACTTGGTTACTGGTAAAACAGAGCGTTTCTCTGCTCACGCTGTAGTTGTAGGTTCGGGTGGTTACGGAAATGCATTTTTCCTTTCGACAAATGCGATGACTTCAAACACGTCGGCTGCTATCCAAATGTATAAAAAAGGTGCTTACTTTGCTAACCCTGCTTATGCTCAAATTCACCCTACTTGTGTACCTGTACACGGCGAGTACCAATCGAAACTGACATTGATGTCGGAATCGTTGCGTAACGATGGTCGTATTTGGGTACCAAAGAAAAAAGAAGATGCTGAAGCTATCCGCGCAGGCAAATTGAAACCAACTGATTTGAAAGAAGATCAACGCGACTACTATTTGGAGCGTCGTTACCCTGCTTTCGGTAACCTTGTTCCTCGCGACGTGGCTTCACGTGCTGCTAAAGAACGTTGCGATGCTGGTTTTGGTGTTGGTAACACTGGTTTAGCTGTCTATCTTGATTTCTCTTCTTCAATCGAACGTCTTGGCGAAGATACTATCCGTGCTCGTTACGG
>JAGNPC010000194.1 GCA_017989795.1 Paludibacter sp.
ACGCGAACGCGACGAAGAAAGTGTATTAAAACTAACTGAGTTTGTAACTGTTAGTGAGCTTGCCGTGATGATGAACGTATCGGTAACGCAAGTTATTGCAACTTGTATGAGTATCGGTATGATGGTATCCATCAATCAGCGCTTGGATGCAGAAACGATTAACATTGTAGCTGATGAGTTTGGCTTTTCGACACAGTTTGTTAGTGCCGAATTGGTTGACTCGCTTGCTGAAGAAGAAGAGGACATCGAAGAGGACATGGAATCTCGTGCACCAATTGTTACTGTTATGGGACACGTTGACCACGGTAAAACATCGTTGCTCGATTATATACGTAAAACAAACGTTATTGCTGGTGAAGCAGGTGGTATTACACAGCACATTGGTGCTTACAATGTAAAACTTGAGAATGGCCAACGCATAACGTTCCTTGATACTCCTGGTCACGAGGCATTTACGGCCATGCGTGCACGTGGAGCTAAAGTAACCGATATTGCTATTATTATAGTAGCTGCCGACGATAATGTGATGCCACAAACTATTGAGGCTATCAATCACGCTTCAGCGGCTAACGTACCAATGATATTTGCTATTAATAAAGTAGATAAACCAGGTGCGTTCCCCGAAAAAATTAAAGAAACGCTTGCTGGTATGAATTACCTCGTTGAAGACTGGGGTGGTAAATACCAATCGCAAGATATTTCGGCCAAACATGGTAAAGGTATTGAGGAATTACTCGAAAAAGTATTACTTGAAGCAGAACTATTAGAACTTCGTGCTAACCCAACTAAAAAAGCAGTTGGTTCGGTTATTGAATCAGAACTTGATAAAGGTCGTGGATACGTTTCGACAGTGCTTATTCAAAACGGTACACTTAACCAAGGCGACGTAGTACTAGCAGGTACACACTATGGTAAAGTAAAAGCTATGTTCAACGAACGTAACCAACGTATCAAAACAGCTCGCCCAGCAGAGCCAGTGTTAATCCTTGGTTTGAATGGTGCACCACAAGCAGGTGATAACTTCAATGTGATGGCAAGTGAACAAGAAGCTCGCGAAATAGCAACCAAACGTGAGCAATTACAACGCGAACAAAGTATACGTACCAAAAAACACTTTACACTTGATGAGCTTGGACGCCGCATAGCATTGGGCGACTTTAAAGAGCTTAACATTATTGTGAAAGGTGACGTGGATGGTTCTGTAGAAGCTTTAGCCGATTCGTTATTGAAACTGTCTACTGAAAACATTCAGGTAAATGTAATACACAAAGCTGTAGGTGCAATTTCCGATTCAGATATCCTGTTGGCAGCTGCCTCTAACGCAATTATTTGTGGTTTCCAAGTTCGCCCTACTTCATCGGCACGTAAATTGGCAGATAAAGAAGAGATTGACATCCGACTATACTCCATTATTTACGCAGCAATCGAAGAGATTAAAGCAGCAATGGAAGGTATGCTTTCACCTGAAATCAAGGAAGAAATTACCGCAACCATTGAAATCATGGAGGTATTTAAAATTACCAAAGTGGGAACTATTGCTGGCTGTTTAGTACGTGAAGGCAAGGTTAAACGAAGCAACAAAGTACGTATTATACGTGATGGAATTGTGGTTTACACCGGTGAACTTGACTCGCTTAAACGCTTTAAAGACGACGTGAAAGAAGTTGGTACAAACTACGAATGTGGATTGAACATAAAAGGCTATAACGACATCCGTGTAGGTGATATGGTAGAAAGTTTTGAAGAAACTGAAGTAAAGAAAACGCTGTAAAATAGTTTGCAGTAAACAGTTCACAGTTTACAGTACTAAAAAGCGCCCCTGAAACAAATTGTTTCAGGGGCGCTTTTTATTTCAAAATATCAATTAAACAAAGTATCAAATATTCTGATTTACTGAATCTTTGTTCTTTAATCTTTGTTCTTTAATCTTCTTAATCATTATATCGAACAATAGTTTGATCTCTATCAGGTCCAACGGATACAATTTTTATTGGCACTTCAAGTTCTTCTTCCAAAAAGCTCAAGTAGTTATTAAACTCTTCAGGGAATTCATCTTCCGATTGCATTTTAGTCATATCCATTTTCCAGCCTTGCATTTCGATATACACAGGCTCAGCACCGTCACTTAAATCAAATGGGAACTGTTCCGTTTCAACCCCATCAATTTTATATGCAACACATGCTTTGATTGTTTCAAAACCATCCATCACATCACTTTTCATCATAATGAGCTGCGTAACTCCATTTACCATAATGGCGTATTTAAGAGCCACTAAATCAACCCAACCACATCGACGCGGACGGCCAGTAACCGAGCCAAATTCAAAACCAATCTTGCGCATTTCGTCGCCAGTAGCATCAAACAGTTCCGTTGGGAATGGCCCACTTCCAACACGTGTACAATATGCTTTGAAAATACCATATACTTCGCCAATGCTACGTGGAGCTATACCTAAACCAGTACAAGCACCAGCACAAATAGTGTTTGATGAGGTAACAAAAGGATATGATCCGAAATCGATATCAAGCATAGTTCCCTGAGCACCTTCGGCAAGTACTTTTTTACCCGATTTAATTGCATCGTTAACAAAATGCTCACTATCAATTAATTCAAAACGTTTGATACACTCAATACCTTCGAACCATGTTTTTTCAAGCTCTTCTAATTCGTATTCGAAATTATATTGTTTTAATATCGCTTTGTGTTTATCGGTAGCAATTTTATACTTTTCGTCAAAATTATTCAGTATATCGCCTACCCTAACGCCATTACGACTGATTTTATCTGTATAAGTTGGCCCAATACCTTTGCCCGTAGTACCTATTTTACCAGAACCTTTTGCAGCTTCGTAACACGCATCAAGCAAACGATGAGTTGGTAAAATAAGATGCGCTTTTTTGGATATTTTTAAACGCTCGGTTAATGGATGACCTGAAAGTTCAAGCCCATCAACTTCGGCTTTAAATAATGCAGGGTCAAGCACCACACCATTCCCAATTACATTTACTTTATTTCCCTGAAAAATACCAGAAGGAATTGAACGTAAAACGAACTTTTTACCTTCAAACTCAAGTGTATGCCCTGCATTTGGACCACCTTGAAAACGAGTTACTAAATCGTAGCTAGGAGTCAAAACATCTACTACTTTACCTTTGCCTTCGTCGCCCCATTGGAGGCCCAATAACACATCTGCTTTCATCTATTCTATTTAATTTTCTTTATTTACTTTTAATCAGCATCAATTTTAATCACCTAACACCCTTTTTTCGAGCTGGTTTGCATTTATTACACAAGCCATACAAACAGAGTGAATAGTGTGAAGTATCGAAAGTTGCAAAAAACTTTGATGCAATTACATTTTTAATTTTATTATCGGAGAATTCTTTAATAGAACCACATTTTGTACAAATCAGATGATGATGTGTCTGTTTGCCAAAATTTTTCTCGTAAGTTGCCTTTTGTCCTGGAAACTGATGTTTAACAATTAAACTACAACTCATCAAAAGATCAATTGTATTATATATTGTTGCTAAGCTTACCCTGTATTCACTTTGCATCAACTGAAACAAGGCTTCAGCATCAAAATGCAAGTCAAAATTGTATATTTTTTCTAATATCGCATATCGTTCGGGTGTCTTACGCATCTTTTTCATTTCCAGAAACTGCGTAAAATTATCCTTAACAATATCGTATGTAAATTCGTTTTTCACAAATTGAAATTAGTATTGCCAAATGCGGCATACAAAAATACAACTTTTTAAGCTATTTACCTTATAAATTGATTAAAAATTCTAGCTCTTGTTTCACTTCTGTAGCGATAGCTACTTGCGAGCTAATCTGATCGTTTAAAAACACTTCCGCCAGTTGCTTTAGACTCTCGGCTCGCAGACTATCAATTCGGCAAAAACGACCAAAACAGATTGCAATCGACTTATACAATTCAAAATCGTTGGTAACAGATAACTCTATCCCTTTTTGAATAATCAAATCTATTTCCGCTCTATTTAATTGTTGATAAATGCGTGCTGCTAACATAAAAGCGGCAACATCACAATTTCTATTTTCCTCGGCTAATAAAGCCAGAATTAATTGAGGAGAAAAACTTAGTTTATTGAGCAAATACAAACAGATACAATCAATTAACTCCTTTTCGTTCGATGATTTAATACGCGCGATTGCTTTATCGATTGTCATACGCTCTATTGGCTCCAAAAAAACTGACAGCAGCATTGTTTCACGCCAACCAAGTAACCACAGTCGGTTTGCCAAATCAGTTGAGGGTATATAAAGTGCCGCTATTTCACGAAGAACAGGAATGCTAACGCCATAGTTTTTTTTATATTTCACACCCTTTTCTATCATCGAATCTGAAGTTACACCATTCATCGAGAGTGTAATTCGTTGCTTTATTTCTTTCATTTGAGCATCTAATTGCTCGTTTATCATGTAAAAATTCATATATACATCTTGTTTAATTCATATAATCAGGCACTTATAAAAAGTGCAATAAATTTACGTTTAGCTATTGCATAAATCCATAATCTGTACTATCTTTGCACACGTTAAAACATGGTGGTCATAGCTCAGTTGGTTAGAGCGTCGGTTTGTGGTTCCGAAGGTCGCGGGTTCGACCCCCGTTTTCCACCCAAAAGGCAGAATGGTAAAACATTCTGCCTTTTTTATTTTCTTTTCGTTTTACTTTGTTGTTTCGGAATGGAAACATTATCCATCACCTCAGTCAATGTTATAAATTCATATCCCTTCCCCTTCAAGTTTTGAATCAGATTCAATAAGCTATTGT
>JAGNPC010000195.1 GCA_017989795.1 Paludibacter sp.
CGCCCGAACAACTGAAACACCTGATAGCAATAATTGAAGTAAATGTAAATAAAAACGATGCAGATTCTGCTAAAGTTGTTTTGAATGAATTAATGCAAAGCAAAGGTTTAGCTGTAGAAAAGATGCAAATTGGTTCAAATGACAACAATGCAGAAGTGCATTCAAATGACAATAATGCAGAAGTGCATTCAAATGCTATTTTCCTTCCTAAAATGCAGGAAGACCGCGAACAGTATATCGGATTTTTTCATACCGGAGCTTATCAGGAGTCGCTAAGTGGGTTTGGAGGCATACAGCATTGCTTGATTCCAGCGCCAAAATTGGTAATTATCGACAAGGATGAAGATGGTGAATACTTTACAAAACTATTTGCAAAAGAACAAAGTTATAAATCTATGTTGAAGATTTTGGGATATTAGGCATTACTTTATATCTTTGCAGTTAATCAACCAAAATTCATCATGCTATCGGGACTTCACAAGAAAAATGTTATATTTTTATTCTTTCTCTCTTTCTGTTTCTCAATACTGGCACAATCGGGCAATTATTTTACGCCCGATAATGTGCTGTCGAACAGTCTTGTAAATGCTATTTATCAGGATAAACGTGGCTATATCTGGATTGCAACCGAAGATGGGCTGAATAAATACGATGGTGTGCGTTTTACGAGTTATCGTACCAACAAAAATGATGAGTTTTCGCTCATAAACAATTATGTGCGTACTGTTTTTGAAGATAGCAAAGGTCGCTTCTGGGTAGGATGTATCAGTGGTTTAATGCTTTACGATCGTGCTTACGATACGTTTACCGAAGTGCCTGTTTATTTCCGAAATCAAAAAGTTACACCGCACATTACCTCCATAATTGAAACAATTGATGGCGAAATCTGGATTTCAACTTCGGGTACAGGAATTATTCGTAGTAAGAATAATTACAAGTCTTTTTCGGTAGATGAAACACTGTTTCCGCACCTTTGTAGTCGCTACTTGATGGCATTGTATCAGGATAAAAAAGGTCAAATTTGGATAGCCTCCGAAAATCAGGGTATAAATCTTTATCAACCAAAGTCCGGTAAAATTCAGGATTTTAAGGCACCGGCTGAAATTGGCAGTAATCATATTTCGGCCATTACTGAAGATAACGATGGTAGTATTTTTGTAGGTACCCTTACAGGAGGATTGTACCGTTACAATCAATTTCAGCGAAAATTTGACAAAATTCCTTTCGCACCCTCAGCGTTGCAGCTACCCATAAAAAGTTTGCTTTTCGATAATTCAGGTCGGTTACTGGTTGGTACCGATGGCAGGGGTGTGAAGTTTTTCAATAAAACTACCGGAATGCTTGAGAATGAACAAATGTTGTCCTCGCAGTTTGATTTTTCGCGTACCAAAGTGCATGCATTTTGCCAGGATAAAAGTGGTAACCTTTGGCTCGGACTTTTTCAGAAAGGTGTAATTATTTTGCCAAATCATCCGAATAAATTTCAATATTGGGGTGCTAAATCATTTCAGAATAATATTATTGGTGCTAATTGTGTAATGTCAGTCAGCAAGGATGCAAGTGGTGTTTTGTGGGTAGGAACCGATAATGATGGCATGTATGGAATATCAGGAAACAAATCATATCATTTCGAATTAAAAAACAAGCAAAATGGCGTTTCAGCAACTATTATGGCAATTCTGGAGGGAGATAATAGTAATTTATGGTTAGGTTCGTATACAGATGGATTGATTCGTTTTAATAAAATTTCAGGCGCTTACAATAGTTTTTTGCATGAGCTACCAAATTCGCATAAAAACGCCTCTGTGAATAAAGTAATGTGTTTGGCTAAAGATGCCAAAAATCGTATCTGGACTGGTACCAATGGCTCTGGTGTGCAAATTTTCGACATACAAACTTCGAAGTTTAGCCGAGAATTTTTATTTCACGAAGAAGATTCATCCGGCATTGCCAATAACTGGGTAAATTGTTTGCTTAACGATGGCGATAGCATGATGTGGGTTGGAACTTATGAAGGTGTGAGCTGTATTCATTTTCAAAAAAACGAAATCAAGACTTTTCGTGCGAAAAGTGGAATTATTGCCGGAAATATTGTGCTGAGTATTATTCGCGATAATCAGGGCTTGCTTTGGTTTGGTACAACCGAAGGTTTGAGCTGTTACAATCCCTACAAAAAAACAACACAGCATTATACAATTAAGAACGGTCTGCCCGGAAATGTGATTTGTGGCATACTGGAAGATGGCAAAGGCGATTTGTGGTTGAGTACGCACAATGGAATATCTAATTTCCTGGTTGCCGAAAAGCGTTTTGTTAATTACAACGGGCACGATGGATTACAAGGAAACGAATTTACAAACGGAGCGGCATGTCAAGCGGTTTCGGGTGAGTTGATTTTTGGTGGTACGGGTGGCGTTACCGCATTTTTACCATCGCAAATATCCGAACAACAAGCGCCAGTGCTTATTACTTTAACAGGTTTGTATCTGTTTGATAAGCGAGTAGTAAAGGATCAGAAATCGGGATTCAGAACCATTATTGATGACTATATATCGGATGTCAAGAAGATTAGGCTGAACTATAAGGATAATATGTTCAGTCTTGAGTTTTCTACTTTCGATTTTGGGCGTTCGGGACGTATTTATTACAAATACAAAATGAGTGGTTTAAATGATCAATGGATAAAAACTGAAACCGGTGTAAATAGAATTAGCTTTACAAATATGAGTTATGGTAGTTATAAACTACAGGTAAAAGCATGTGTAAACGATAAAGAATCGGAAATTAAAGTTGTTGAGATTGAAATATATCCGCCATGGTATTTAAGTTGGCTGGCAAAATTAATATATGTGCTTCTTTTTGCTTTCATTGGTTGGATTGTTTATCGTTTTGTAATAGAGCGTATTAACAATCGTCACGAATTAATGCGACGTGAACATTTGGAGCAGATAAATGAAGGAAAACTACAGTTCTTTATAAATATTTCGCATGAAATAAGAACGCCAATGAGTCTGATTATTAGTCCGTTGGAAAAACTTATTTCAGAGAATAAAAATTCTGAGAAACAAGCTGTATATCAATTAATGTATCGGAATGCTCAACGGATTTTGCGATTGATTAATCAATTACTCGATGTAAGAAAAATTGACAAAGGACAAATGTTTGTTAAAATGCGTCGTGCCGATTTGGTGTTTTTTATTGATGATTTGATGAAAACATTTGAATATCAAGCGAAAAAACGGAAAGTTGACTTCAACTTTGAGCATGATTCAAACGAATTGTTTGCCTGGATTGATGTGAATAACTTTGATAAGGTATTGGTTAATATTCTATCCAATGCGTTTAAATTTACACCCGAAAAGGGGAAAATATCGGTTAAACTCACTACAGGAAGTAACGAAAATGCAGCTACACAGGCTTTGAGGAATTATGTAGAAATATCAGTTACCGACACCGGAATTGGCATTGAAGCAGATAAAATTGAACGAATTTTTGAACGTTTTTATCAAATTGATAATTCACAAACACAGGTAAATTTTGGTACAGGTATCGGACTTCATTTGGCAAAGAATTTAGTTGAATTAATGCATGGTCAAATAATTGCAGAAAATAATCCGAATCAAAACGGTAGCCGGTTTAGTATACAATTGCCTTTGGGTGATGAACATTTGCCGGATTCGGAACGGGAATATCTGAACGATAGTACTATCCGGAATAATAGGGTTTTAACAACTGAAAATTATGAACTTCAGGATGATAATCAGCCATTAAAACAATCTATACGTAGTAAATCGCGTCAGCGCTTATTAATTGTTGACGACGAAGAGGAAATTCGCAATTATCTGAAAGACGAATTTGCCGGAAGATACCGGGTTTATGAAGCTGAAAATGGCAAACAGGCGCTCGATTTTATTTTAACTGAAAAACCTGATTTGGTGATAAGCGATGTGATGATGCCCGAAATGGATGGCATTAGCTTATGTAAAAAGTTGAAATCGAATATTAATATCAATCATATCCCCATTATTTTACTTACCGCTAAATCGGCCGACGAGGACAAAGCCGAAGGTTTTGATATCGGTGCTGATGCTTACGTTGCTAAACCTTTTAATATTGAGTTGCTGAAAAAACGCGTACTAAATATCTTGGAGAACAGGGCACGTTTAGAGCATAAAGCTATGGACGATGAAGAAAATCAGGCGCTGATTAAGCAGGTGGTCTTGAAACCCAACGATCAGATTCTGTTGGAAAAAATAATTAAAATTATTAATGAAAACATTGCTGTTTCTGAACTCAATGTTGAAATGCTTGCCGATGGCGTTGGTATGAGTCGTGTACACATGCATCGTAAACTCAAGGAACTTACCAATATGTCGGCGCGCGATTTTATTCGTTCCATTCGGTTGAAGCAAGCTGCCGAACTGCTTACAACAAATAAATTAACGGTTTCGGAAGTGGCTTATGCACTTGGATTTAGCAATTTATCGCATTTCTCAAATTCGTTTCGTGAATTTTACGGTCTTTCGCCTAAAGATTACACATTCAAACATTGGAAAGGGGATAAAATTGATTAACTTTGTAAACTTTTTTTGATAGACAAAAGATTAATGAACAAAGACAAAAAACTAAATTTTACAAATAATATGACTGAACTTTTCAGCAGCCTACCATATAAAGTAGCTGACATGTAGCTGGCCGATTTTGGTCGCAAAGAAATAGAATTAGCCGAAAAGGAAATGCCGGGTTTAATGGCATTACGGGCTAAACACGGACAAACAAAACCACTTGCAGGAGCT
>JAGNPC010000196.1 GCA_017989795.1 Paludibacter sp.
CAATAATGCCGACCAACGCAACCAGAGATTATCTGTGAATTGACACAGACCATCCAACACAGCTAGCGTATGATAAAAATTATCCTTATGTCCTACCCCATCCTTTGTTTCAGCACCTTTTAGCGCTAAAAGTTCGGGGAAAATAAGTTCGAGCAACCCTGTTTTCTCAAGTAAAATAAAACCAACCGAAGGCTTGCGCGACATCATGATTTTATTTAATTCATCAGCAATACGCTCTTTCGAAATTATCTCAATTCGATCTTTGTTACGAGCAATGGCATCATACGTACTTTCCTCTAGAAAGAAACCTAGCTGTGCCGAAAAACGAATACCACGCATCATACGCAACGGATCGTCCGAGAAAGTAATATCAGGATTAAGCGGAGTACGAATTACAAAGTTTTTTAAATCAGTTAGTCCGCCAAAAGGGTCAACTAATTCACCAAATCGATTTGCATTTAAGCAGATTGCAAGTGCGTTTATCGTAAAATCGCGTCTATTTTGATCATCTTCCAGAGTTCCATCCTCAACTATCGGCTTGCGCGAATCACGCATATACGATTCTTTGCGCGCACCTACAAACTCCACCTCCAAATCGTGAAACTTTACCTGTGCTGTTCCAAAATTCTTAAAAACCGTTAGTTTAGCTTTTTTCCCAAGCACTTCGGCTACACCAGCAGCCAGCTCAATACCGCTACCAACTGCAACTACATCTATATCTTTTGAGCCCCGTTTTAAAAAAATATCACGCACAAATCCACCAATTACGTAGCATTCTTTTTGCTGATCATCAGCAACTTTCGATATTATTTTAAATATATTATCTTGCAAAAACTCTTTCATACTCTATTTCATTTCCAACAAAGTAGCCTCTAAGCCACAATCAATTGCTACAATAACGATGTATTCTACTCAATGTTTTTAAATTCGAACGACAAAGGTAATATTTTTTTAATGGTTGACCGCCGCAAAGCTAAAACTATAAACTGAAAAACTTAATTTGAACGTTAATAACTACTTTAATTATGTAGGTCTAAAGTAAAAATAAATGCTTACCTTTGTGTTTTACGTTAAAAACAGAACTTTATCTTATTAAATTACTGATAATTAATAATATTACAATGTTGCTAGCCGGATTTGAATTTTCGTTGATTGAGTTGATAATTTTAGCTGTGTTTTTTATTGCATTTATTTATCAACTATTTTATTATCATCACTATATAAATGGTCCATTATCTTATCACAAGAAACTTTTAAAATCGAACACCAACTTACAATCATCAAACCCAGGCGTTTCGGTTATTATTTGTGCACGCGATGAAGCTGATAATCTTCGTAAAAACCTTGTTCATTTTTTAGAACAAGACTATCCTGAATTTGAAGTTATAGTAGTGAACGATGGATCAACCGACGAAAGTGAGATATTACTCAATAATTTAAAAGAACAATACCCACATTTACGCTCTACTTTTGTACCTTATGGAGCAAAAAACTTGAGCACCAAAAAGCTAGCGCTTACACTGGGAATTAAGGCTGCAAAATACGACTGGGTACTACTATCAGATGCCGATTGTGTACCTCAGAGCAAAGAATGGATAGCCAAAATGGCACGAAATTTTAATCAAGGTGTTGAATTTGTGCTTGGCTACAGTCCCTATTTAGTTGAGAAAACAGCGATAAATAAATTAATTACCTTCGACACCTTATTTAATGCGCTTCAATACCTTGGTTTTGCGTACAGACACAAACCTTATATGGGTGTGGGTCGTAATATGGCCTATCGAAAAGAGGTTTTCTTTAGAATGAAAGGCTTTGCTTCGAACTTACATTTACGCTCTGGCGATGATGATTTAATGGTAAACAGCGCCGCTAATGCATTTAACACAAAAATCGAAGTTTCACCTGAAAGCATCGTTTGGTCGGAACCTAAAAAAACAGCACACGATTGGCTGTATCAAAAAGAAAGACATCTTTCTGTATCAACACATTACAACAGCATAAGCAAATTCAATTTAACCATTGAACCAATTAGCAGAGGACTGTTTTATGCAAGTTTAATACTTCTATTTATATTTGGAAACATCCCAACTATGATAGCTGCTTTAGTAGTGTATGTGTGGCGCTTAACAACGCAATTGATTATACTCAACAAATCGTCGAAACATTTTGGCGGCAGAAACTATTTTACTTCCGTTATTGTTTTAGATATATATCTACCGCTTGTCAACCTATTTATACTTACTTTTGGACGAATGGGTTCTAAATCGAAACGAATAGTATGGAAATAGTGATTAGTGATTAGTGATTAGTGATTAATATATATGAATAATGTGTTGCTTTTGACAAAATGCATACGCATTAAAAGAACAAAAAAAACTGATTAACTTCAAATAAAATTATGAGAAAACAAAAGCCAAAACGCTCCGATAGCACACGAGTTCGCAAAACCGAATTGGTACGCAACATCGTGAACATATTTAATCAAGAGCCCGAAAAAACATTCAACTACAAGCAAATGGCCACAGCTCTTGATATAAAATCAGAGTCGCAACGTATTTTCATAAACCAATTGCTCTACGAGCTATTAGACGAAGATTTTTTAGTTGAAATATCGCGCGGAAAGTTTAAAGCAAACTCTCGCGGAGGATATATCACAGGTAAAATTGAACGCCAAGGTGTTAAAACTTACCTCCTACCCGACGATGGTGGTGAGCCTGTATTTATACCAGAACGCAAAACAAATCATGCTCTTCTAAACGATATCGTTAAAGTATTTTTATATGCACGTCGAAAAAATCAATCACCCGAAGGTGAGGTTGTTGAAATTGTAAAACGTGCCAAAGACACCTTTGTAGGTATACTTCAAGTATCCGACAATTTTGCATTTCTTATTTCAGATAACAAATCGCTTACTAATGATATTTTCATTCCGAAAAGCAAGCTTAAAGACGGTAAAAATGGACAAAAAGCCGTTGTGAAGCTTATGGAGTGGGAACCAAACATGAAAAATCCAGTAGGTGAAGTGATTGATGTACTTGGAAACAAGGGTGATAACACTGTAGAGATGCACGCCATACTAGCAGAATTTGGGCTACCCTACAAATATCCAGAAGAAGTAGATGCAGCTGCCGATAAAATTGATGCTGGCATTACGGCCGATGAAATTGCGAAACGTATCGACATGCGTAAGATCACTACGTTCACAATTGACCCACGCGACGCCAAAGATTTCGATGATGCGCTTTCACTTCGCAAACTTGATAATGGTTTTTGGGAAGTAGGCGTTCATATTGCCGATGTAACGCACTATGTTCGTCCAAATAGTATAATCGAAAAAGAAGCTCGTCAACGTGCAACATCAGTTTATCTGGTTGATAGAACTATTCCAATGCTGCCAGAGCATTTATCCAATGGTATTTGCTCGTTACGTCCCAATGAAGAAAAACTGACTTACTCAGTTATTTTTCAGCTCAATGACAATGCTGAAGTTCAGCACTACGAAATAGCCAAAACCGTAATTTGTAGCGATCGCCGATTTACATACGAAGAAGCTCAGCAGGTAATTGAAACCGGCGAAGGTGATTACAAAGCCGAAATACTTCAGCTCGACAAAATGGCTAAAATGCTTCGCCAGAAACGATTTGCAACAGGCGCCATTGCTTTCGACCGCGTTGAGGTACGATTCGAAATTGATGAAAAAGGAAAACCAACGTCGGTATTTTTCAAAGAACAAAAAGATGCCAACAAACTCATTGAAGAGTTTATGTTATTAGCTAATAAAACTACTGCTACACATATTGGCAAACCAGGTAAAGGCCTAAAAGCTAAAACCTTTGTGTATCGTATACACGATTTACCAAACCCAGATAAACTTCAAAACTTCTCGCAGTTTATCAAACGCTTTGGTTATAGCTTAAAAATTTCGGGTAAAAATACAGCTGTCTCCACTTCAATCAACCATCTATTGGATGAAGTACAAGGTAAAAAAGAGCAAAACTTAATTGAAACACTAGCCATACGCTCTATGGCTAAAGCCTCTTACTCTACCGAGAATATCGGTCACTACGGTTTGGCTTTCGATTTTTACACCCATTTCACATCGCCCATACGCCGATACCCTGACATGATGGTTCACCGATTACTCGATAAGTATTTGGCCAATGGTAAAAATGTGAGCAAAGAGGAATACGAAGAAATGTGTCAACACAGTTCGGATATGGAGCAATTGGCATCCAACGCCGAACGTGCATCCATCAAATACAAGCAGGTAGAGTTCATGTCGGCTTATATTGGGGAAGTATTTGATGGTGTTATTTCGGGTATTACCGAGTGGGGAGTTTACGTAGAACTCGTATCTAACAAATGTGAGGGAATGATTCCGATACGCGATTTGGATGATGATTATTACACTTTCGACGACAAGAACTACTGTCTTGTAGGCCGTAGATACCACAAAAAGTACCAGCTCGGCGACGAAATAACCGTTAAAGTTGCTAAAGCCAATCTCGATAAAAAACAACTCGATTTCGTTATAGCATAATCATTAAAATGCACAAAAAAAACCGTTGATTTATAATTCAACGGTTTTTTTATTTCAATTAAAATCGACCTACTACGTTAGCATACTTAATAAAATACCAGCAGCTACAGCTGAACCAATTACACCAGCTACATTAGGCGCCATGGCATGCATAAGCAAGTGATTGTTTTTATCGTAGTGCAACCCTACTTCTTGCGAAACACGAGCTGCATCGGGCACAGCTGATACAC
>JAGNPC010000197.1 GCA_017989795.1 Paludibacter sp.
ACCTACGCGTAAAAACGCCTGATTACAAGCTGCAACTTGAGCTTACCAAGCTCGACTTACGCGATTGGCTCAATGATAAAAGCATGAACTACGTACTCAATGGCACTATAGATGCAGATGCTACGGGCAATAACTTACAAGATTTAAAAGCTAACGTACAAGCAAAACTCAACAACAGTATAGCTCAAGGCATACCCATGCATCGTTTTGAATCCATGCTCACCTACAGCCAAGGTAATGCGTACGGCAATGCACTGCTTCAGGGAAGTTTTGGACGTATTTACATCAAACCCCAAGTTAAAAATTGCGTTCAGAAAAACATTTCGTACAAAGTAGATGCGCGCACCGAGCACCTGAACTTAGCTCCTTTTGTGGGTAAAAACTACCCTACGGATATTACGATGAAACTATCGCTTAACGGCAATGGCATAGACCCAAAACTCATGAATTTAAAAACATTGGTTTTGATGAATGCTTCAAAAATTATGAGTTTTAATATTGATACTGTGTATGCAAACATCAATTATATCAAACAAAATATCGACCTAAAAAGCTTTTTTATTAAAACCTTGTCGTCCGATTTAACAGCTACGGGCAACTACAATCAACGTGGAGCCTCAAATTTAAATGTGCTTTTGAATATTTACAATGCTCGCGAACTAGCGGCGTTAGTGGGCATTGATAGCACAAATACTAGCGGAACAATTGCCGCTAATTTATACGGATTACCCAAGGATTTGAAAGCTGATTTGTTATTAAAACTGGATAGTAGCTACTATAAATCCATGTATTTAAATTCTCTGATTTTAAATGCGAATGCTACTATCAAAAATAAAAAAATTGACATAGCAACCAACGGAAGATTAAATAAAATAAATGCAGCGGGCTACGAACTCGATTCTGTAACCATGCGGGGTAATACCGATTTAACAAATTACAAAATACAGGTTCAAGCCGCCAACAAGGATCTACAAACACATGCAAACGCCAACATAAAATTGAGCGATAGCATTAGAATAAATCTAAACGATTTTGGATTGAATTATAAAGATTATAATTGGTTTTTAAAACAAAACGACGCCACGATTACCATGCACGGCAACGATTTTGCGATAAACAAACTCACTTTACACTCTTTAGCACCCGACACCATACAATCGGCCATCCTTGATGGCACTTTCAGTACTTCGGGCAATGAAAATTTAACGCTTAAACTTCAAAACATGCACCTACCTCATCTATATGCATTTGGTAGCAACGATCAAAAACTAAAAGGTAAGTTATCCTTTAACATGCAGCTTGGTGGAACTGCTCAACTACCCACATTCAATGGCAATTTCCTATTTAAAGATACCGAATATGACGGTTATAAACTCAATCAGTTTATAGGTAACATTCACTATGATGACAATTATTTACACACAAACACTAGCCTAAAGGCACTGAATAGCGCAGCCATTACATTTAAAAGTAAACTTCCGGTGGGATTACGTATTGACAGCATGCACATTGAAACAGAAAAATTCAAAAACCACGAACAATGGGCACAACTAGGCATTGATAGTATGCCAATGGCCTTTGCCAATGCATTTTACCACTTCGATTATATAGCTGGAATTGCCAATGGACGTTTGAATTTAAGCGGCTCGCCTGCAAAGCCAAACTTAGTCGGCAATTTTAAACTCGCCGATGGTAAACTAAAAATAGCAAACTATGGCATTGATTATCAAAATATAAACAGCAACATCCGATTTAAAGAGCGAAATATACTTCTCGACACAATTTATATAAACAGCAAGAAAGGATTAATAACGGGTAATGGGAATTTATATTTAGGTTCAAATCTTTTTAGTCCAGTCATTGAAAACGCCAACCTCAAAATTGGATTAGATAAGTTTAAACCATTTGATCACAGGCAATTCAACATGGAAGTGAGTGGAGGGATAAATGTGACCACCGCCAAAGACAGCGCCCGCTTTGATGGTGAGTTAACCATTCCCGAAACCATGATTTACCTACCAGCCATCCTGAAGCTGATGGGCAAAAGCGCCAAAACTGAAATTCCAGAATCGCTTCTTGCACAGCAGCTTGCTAACGACAAACTCATGAGCGACTCCATAGTATTCCGCATTGAGCCCGACACGTCGAGCATAAATACAGATGCTTTCAAAATACCATTTTTGAAAAACATGCAAGGCAAAATTAAACTGAAAATACCTCGAAACATGTGGATAAAAAACGACGACATGCGCTTGGAGCTTGCTGGTGATTTAGAACTTATGAAACACCAGGACTTTTTCGAAATATTTGGTGATATAAGTGTGTTACGCGGACAATATAGTCTACTCGGGAAAGTATTTGTTATAAAATCGGGTACTATTAGCTTTGAAGGCGGCGAAGAGATGAACCCTCGGTTAGACATTGAAGCACAGTATAATTTTAGAGATGACCTCCGCGAAAGTCATATACTAACCCTGCTGATAGGTGGAAATATGTACGAACCGGTGTTCCGATTTAAATACGACGATCAGGCCATTACCGAAGGTGATGCCATTTCGTATCTTGTTTTTGGAACCAGTCTGTCGGCCATTGGTGGTCAGCACACGGGTGGGTCTGATGCCTCTGAGCTTGCCAAAATGGCGGCAGCTTCGCTCCTATCATCGCAACTCACCAAACTGCTTGGCAACACGCTCAATATGGATTATGTAGAGTATCGCAACAAAACAACTTACGATAATGCATCCCTTGTGGTAGGAAAATACATTACCAATAAGCTTTTTATTAGTTACGAACAAAATATTGGTAAAATTGCTGATGATGACGTAGACCGCTACAACCTTCGCCTCGAATACGAATTGTTGAAATACCTTTTCTTCCAACTCACAAGCTCATCGCGAAGCAATGGTTTTGACCTCATTTTTAAATTCGACGAAAAAAATAATCCGTTTTCTGGTAAAAAGAAATAACATCAACAGAAATAAAACGAGGTTAATTACTGTTTGGAGTAAACGTGAATGCTATTTTTGGCCGAAGGCAAGTAATTTACACCTTTCCAAGTAATCATCAATAACACAAAAGCTAAAAGCAACACCCATATAGAGGCTCTCGTTTTGTTTTGCTGTAAGCGTAGGTGAATAAACATAAGGTATGCAGTAACCGTTATAAAAGCCCAAGTCTCTTTGGGATCCCACGACCAATAATGACCCCATGCCTCTTTGGCCCACACAGCCCCCATCAACATTCCTAAAACTATCAAACCAAAACCAATATACACCAACTTATCCATTGATAGTAACATTTGTTGGTTTGATAAATCTTTTTTTATCAACAGCTGTATACCCATAATAGTGGCAGCACCCAACATAGCATACGACAGCATATAGGCTGTAACGTGCGGAATAAACCAAACGCTCTGCAAAGCTGGCATGAGTGTTTTTGAATGTATTTCGGGTTTAAAAATATTAATACAAGTAAACACAATGGCAAGCATCAAATAGAAAGCAAAAATATACTCGTACCGCCATAGTCGGTAGGTTACATACCCAATGGAAGCTATAAAAAGTGAAAACCACAAGCGCGTTTCGCCCATTGTACGCATAGGTGGTCGCTCTATCGAAACCCAATAAAGCACTACAAAACTAACAAATGCCAATGTACCCACCAAAGCAAAAGCTTCGAACAAACGATTTGATTTTTTCATCAAAATCAAGACAATAGCAATAACCCACATGACGATAGCCGGCAAGGCAAAATACAAATAATTATCCCAGCTTATCATAACGAATTATCCTTTCTTTTCTTTAATTGCCAAATCAAGGCAATACTTCCTATAGCTAATAACAAAAACGAAGCAAAAACATATTTTTTCCAAGGGTCGTACACCAATTCAAAACTACTGTAAGGCGATGCTTTACCCATTTGTTCCTCGTATGAATATTGATAAACCATCCATCCGTCGCGCTCAAAGGGTTTATTAACCTCAATAGTAGCCGTGTCGGGCTTTTCGGATGATTCGGAATAAACAATCACATTGGACGCAAATCGTTTCGGTTCAGGAGCAGTCATCACTAAACTGCGCGTACTATCCAAGTCAATTTTGCGGTAAAGCTGTGCAAAACTGCCGCAGCTAACCCATGCTGTTTGTGAGTGATTTGTTATTTTATTGGTGATTTTAACTTTTGCAGCTGGAGCTGAACCAGGCATAGGCACCTGTTGATATTCATCATTACGACCACGAACCGCCTCCGACAAATAGCTCAGCACTTCCACTTTCCATTCAAGCAACTCACCCTTGGGGCGAGTGCTGTCGAGTTGCAAAAATTCGGGTAATGAAACGGGCAATGATTCACCCGTTTTCGAATCAATAACGGTAAGTTTCGTATCGTATTGTTCTAAAATAAATTCATTTAAATAAATAGCAATGGGCAATTCCAACACTTCATTTTTCTCGTTGTACACTCGCCATTCCGGATTATCATCCTTTATTTGTACATACATAACATACCTTCGGAGGTCGGCAGCACCAAAACCAGTTGTAAATAGTACCAGCCACAATGCGAAGTGATTGAGATAAAAAGCATACTTATTCCATCTAAACGGAATCATAAACCGAACCACCAATACGCCCAAAGATAAAAGCAACGTGATATACAGTAGCACAAACGGCCAACTACTCGTCATGGTATTAAGGCCGAGCACCGTAACAATATCATGTGGAACAGCTTCACTTACTTTCACCTGGGGTGTGAGCCCCATAAGTATGGTAA
>JAGNPC010000198.1 GCA_017989795.1 Paludibacter sp.
GCGTAAAATAGCTATCAAACGGGCAAAATCTTCATCGTTTACAAAGTATTTATCGCCCATTTTGAGCATCGACGCATCTTTTATACGTGGAAAAGAAATGGTGTGCGGCCCCACATTATAACATGCTTCAAGGTGATTGGTATGACGCACAAGTGCAAGCACTTCAAACCGCCAATCGTACAAGCCAAAAAGTGCACCTATCCCTACATCGTCCAAACCAGCTTCCTGAGCTCGGTCGAGCGAGGTGAGGCGGTAGTCGTAATCGGCTTTTTTGCCACGTAGGTGGTAGGTTTGGTATGCTTCTTTGTGATAGGTTTCCTGAAAAACTTGATACGTACCAATGCCCGATTCTTTCACTGTCCTGAAACCTTCAATTTCGAGTGGCGCAGCATTTATATTGATACGACGAATTTCGCCATTTCCTTTCTTTACACTGTAGGCCACACGTACCGAATTGGCAATAAACTCAGGACTATACTCCGCATGTTCGCCATACACTAAAATTAAACGTTTTTGACCATTCTCTTCAAGGGCTTCTATTTCGCTTATAATTTCGTCGGTATCCAGTGTTTTTCGAACAGCATCAAGGTTCGACGCTCTAAAACCACAATAGGTGCAGTTGTTCGAACATTTATTACCCACATAAAGCGGTGCAAAAAGCACTATGCGGTTACCATAAATATTTCGTTTCAGTGTGCGCGCACCATCTTTTATAAGTTGAATAGATTCACCATCAGTAGCATTAAGCAATACCGCTACTTCTTGTAAATTTAATCGTTGCTTCGAAAGCGATTTTTCTATCACTTGCTGTACCTTTTCGGGCGAAGAGACTGTATTATTGATGTAACCCCATATTTCATCGTTGTCGATAAACGATTGCATGGGGATATCGGGAATTTTATAACTTTCGGGGGTGAATTTCATACGCAATATTGCGGCATTTATTTGGCCTCAGTGCTTTTTGTGTCGTTTGACTATTTTTTTTGCAAAGATACGACATATAAACTGTATGTTACAAATTTACAATCATTGTTATCCTGAAAAATTATAATAATCTTCACTACAAACGAATTACATAAATAAGTATTTATCAATTGCCGCCCCATTTATGGGGTGGGGATAATGCAAAAAAATTAGGGCTTTAGCCAAATCATTTCTTATTTCTCTCACTCACGCTTTGCGGGATGAATCATTCGTTACCAATGACATAATTGAAAAATTAACCACAAAAGGAAATAAAAGGAAATAAAAGAAATAATTTTTCTATTTAGAAGATTAACTTTTGTGTATCTTATGTGCTCTTTTGTGGTTCAATACTTATTCTTTGTTTACAATGTCATTACCACATTTTAGCACAAAAATTTTTGCGGCGGAATCTCAAGATGACAGCGGCTTTTTATTTCTTTCGCTACGCTCAAGATGACAGCGGCTTTTGGAGGTGAACAGGGTTTGGAGGATGTTTTGGCGGCTTCGCCGCCAAAACATCCTCCAAACCCCCAACTACCCACGTTTTAATTGTCATTCCGACCGTAGGGAGGAAAATAATAATTTTCAACGGACAACAGTGATTATCAATTTAAATTTGTCAAAGTAATTTAAAAGCCTATTTTCCAAAAAATGCGTATCTTTGCAATCCCCAAAAAATAGTAAATAGTAATTTGATAAATAGTAAATCAATATAATGGCAAAAGAATTAACTTCGCGTAGCGAAAACTACTCGCAATGGTACAACGACTTAGTGTTGAAAGCCGACTTGGCCGAAAATTCGGCAGTACGTGGCTGTATGGTTATAAAACCTTATGGCTACGCAATATGGGAGAAAATGCAAGCTGAACTCGACCGTATGTTCAAAGAAACAGGTCACGTAAATGCGTATTTCCCTCTTTTTATACCCAAATCGTTTTTGAGCAAAGAGGCGGCTCACGTCGAAGGTTTTGCCAAAGAATGTGCCGTGGTTACACACTACCGCCTCAAAAACAGCCCCGATGGCAAAGGCGTTATTGTAGACCCAGAAGCTAAACTCGAAGAAGAACTCATTGTTCGCCCAACCTCCGAAACAATTATTTGGAGCACCTATAAAAACTGGATCCAATCTTATCGCGACTTACCTATTTTGGTAAATCAATGGGCCAATGTGGTTCGTTGGGAAATGCGTACGCGCTTGTTTCTACGTACTGCCGAGTTTTTGTGGCAAGAAGGTCACACAGCCCACGCTACCGAAGCCGAAGCTGTTGCCGAAGCCCGTCAGATGCTCGAAGTCTATGCCGACTTTGCTGAGCGCTTTATGGCAATGCCAGTACTTAAAGGCGTAAAATCGGCCAACGAACGTTTTGCCGGTGCACTCGACACTTATTGCATCGAAGCCTTGATGCAAGATGGTAAAGCTCTTCAAGCGGGTACATCGCACTTTTTAGGTCAGAACTTTGCCAAAGCTTTTGATGTGACTTTTGTGGATAAAAACAATAAAATTGACCACGTTTGGGCTAGCTCATGGGGTGTTTCTACCCGATTGATGGGTGCGCTTATCATGACTCACTCCGACGATAATGGGTTGGTGCTACCTCCAAATTTAGCTCCATTCCAAGTGGTTATTGTTCCTATTTACAAAAACGAAGAACAATTAAACGCCATTTCCGAAAAAGTAAACGAGCTTGTATTAAAGCTTCGCAAGCTAGGCGTGTCGGTTAAATACGACAACAACGACAACAAAAAGCCAGGATGGAAGTTTGCTGAATACGAACTAAAAGGAGTGCCTGTGCGCCTCGCTATGGGAGCTCGCGATTTAGAAAACGGCACCGTAGAAGTGGCACGTCGCGATACCTTGAGCAAAGAAACAGTAGCTATCGATGGTGTTGAAACTTACATTCAGAACCTATTGGCCGACATTCAAGCCAACATTTTCAAGAAAGCATTCGATTACCGTGCATCCGTAACACGCAATGTTGATTCGTACGACGAATTTAAGGTAGAAATAGAAAAAGGCGGTTTCTTACTATGCCACTGGGACGGCACCCCCGAAACAGAGGAGCGCGTAAAAACCGAAACAAAAGCCACCATCCGCTGCATCCCTTTGGATGGCGATACAACGCCAGGAGCCTGTATTTTCACAGGCAACCCATCGGCACAACGCGTAGTATTTGCACGTGCGTATTAAAAAGGCTTTTTAGCTACACCCCATCACCTTACCGCTACCTGCATATTTCACTTCCACAGGTTCACCGGTAATTCCAACAGTCCCGAACTCTACGGCCATACTAAGTAGCACGCTTACATGGTCGGTGAGTCGGGATTTTTGCTTCTCGGACAACTGCACCACCAACTGCTGTGCGTCCACTATAGCATTCGACGGAAACCACACACTACTAACCGTTTCAGCCACACCATGCAAAGCCCCAACCATTGGCACATAGTCGTTTAAACCCTCCTTGAAAATCATATCCGACGCAGTGCCCAGTGCCACCAACAAGCGAAAATAAGGTAAACGTTGCGTATTAACCAAATCAATAGCCGTATTAATGCGCGGAATATTCATAGTAGCTTTTAATTCGGCCCTATCAACATCAAAATTAACAGACACACGCAACACCGAATTAAAAGGCTCTTTCCGATTAAAGTTAAACCCATCCATCGCCTCCCTAAAACAGGATAGCTGCACAGGGCGCTTACCCTTTTCGGTGCTCGAATCGGCCTTTTGCATTTTGTTGGCCAGGCCGTTGAGCGTAGCAGTAAGGTTATAATCGGCAATGCGATGCAAGCCCCCAAAAGCCATACGCACCCCCGAAGCCAACTTAGTAACGCCGCTCCATTCCTTTTGCTGATTCCGAAAACCGGCATACTGCGGTTTTCTTTTAATCTTATCACCGCTTACGCCCCCTTTGGTGCGCATAATTATTTTATCGCTTCCACGCCGTGTGTAAAAACTCAGTTCGCCCACAGCGCCCGTAATTTGTAAAGGTCCTTTTACTATTGCCATCTTATTTATTTAATATTTAATACCTGCACCCCAACTACCCCCCGTTTTGATTGTCATTCCGACCGTAGGGAGGAAAATAATAATAATTTATAACGCACAACAATGAATTATTATATACCATTTAAATGCCGTTCCATTCATTTATCATCAATGATTTCATATCCTATGGTAAACGTACCGTAAAGGTACAACTAATTTATGTAAACATCACATACTCTTTAAATATCCTATATCTTTATAAAGTATAGTATATATAAAGCGTTAATAATGGATATATAAAGGATATATAAAGCACATATATCTTTACGATACCTTTACGATACCCTTACAAGCCCTTTACAATAGTCTTAAAACACATTCAGCCACAGCGAAATATTCAATCAAAAAAGGCACAAAAAATGTTTGTTTTTACAAATATTACTACTATTTTTGATGTCTGAATATACTTAAATCAGTATTGTCCGCTAAATGATTTTGATATTACAAAAATCTTATATCTCTCACTCCCGCTTTGCGGGATGAATCATTCGCTTGAGATGACATTCAGTCGTTTAGATTTTCGGGTGGGAGTTGGTTGGCGGCTTTGCCGCCAACCAACTCCCACCCACCCAAATTCAACGTAATTCATTGTCATTCTGAACGTAGTGAAGAATATAATAATTTCTACCAGACAACAATATTTTTAAATAAAAAGTAAAAATCAGATACAACAAAAACATCTTATTTAATTATAAAAAATTTATGAAAACAGAAAAAGCAATAGCGTTAAATGAGTTCCTGAGTGATGC
>JAGNPC010000199.1 GCA_017989795.1 Paludibacter sp.
AAAATGTTAGAATCTATCAAAAATAAATAATCAGTCCTAATGTGATAAGTAAAAAGGGGTGAGTGCTAGGGATGAAGGTTTCATTACAGATATCCTAGCAATTACCTTCTCTTTTTTTTATTTCAAAAAAAATTAGCCGTGTCGATACCCAAAGTAAGCATAATTGTTCCAGTGTACAATGCAGGTGAATATTTTAAAATCTGTATTGAATCGCTAATTCATCAAACTTTAGCCGAAATAGAGATACTTCTTATTCTGGACAAGCCTACCGATGGAAGTGACCGTGTAGCTGCAAAATATGCCGAAGCCGACTCGCGAATAAAATTAATTTACAACAAAGAAAATCTCCACACAGGTTTTTCTAGAAATGTAGGCATTCAGCATGCCACAGGTGAGTATATTGGTTTTGCCGATCACGATGATTACTGCGAAGCAGCCATGTTTGAGCGTTTGTATCAAACGGCAAAAGCCGAGAATGCCGATGTGGTAATAAGTAATTTCTACGACGAAAATCCAATTTCGCAGTCGCATTATGCTTTCCCAAAGGGATTAGATGCTGCTGAATTTCAACACAATGCATTTTTAGCCTTAATTAGCGCAGACTATTCCATCCGTAACTCCGAATCGTTTAATAACATGAATGTTATTTGGAACCAGATCTATAGGCGCGGTTTTATCCTTGAAAACAATTTAACATTCTTGGATAATCGAGTATACACTATGGAGGATATGTTTTTCAGTATTAAAGTGTATCATTTCGCACGTAAAGTGGCTTACTTGCCCGTGACCTATTATCATCATGTAAATACAAGTGTCAATACCTACGATAATTACGACTATCGATCCATAGGGAAAGTATTACCGCTACTTATTGAAATCTCAAAGTTTTTAAAAGAAAGATCTATTTACGATAAATACAGCAATGAGTTTGCAATCTGTACGCTTAAACGACTTTATGCAGCATTTCGAAATGAGTTGAAATTTAAAAAATTATCAACCATGAGGATGTTTTTTGTAACAATCAGAAGCAACAAAGAGATTCAATCGATTCTGTTGCTATTTAAACAAAATAATCAATTGCTCAAACGATTTGCCATTACTAAAAAACTGTTTTATAAACTGATAATAAATAGATAAATTAACATGCGAGTTAGCGTAATTATTCCGGTTTACAATACGGCAAAATACCTCCAAGAAGCAATAGCATCGATAAGTAATCAAACGCTTGCCGATTTAGAGATTATAGCTATAAACGACGGTTCAACTGATAATTCGTTGGAGGTACTTAAGGCAATTGCCGAAAACGAAAGTCGTTTGCAAATAATTAACTGTGAGCAGAATGTTGGTGTGTCTGTTTGTCGCAATAAAGGAATCGAAGTTGCAAGAGGTGAATATATTTATTTTTTTGATAGTGATGACATTTTAGAACCCAACTGTTTGGAGTTGTGCTATACAAAGCTAAATCAAACCAAAGCCGATTTTGTAATCTTTGATGGTGATAGTTTTTCGGAAGAAGGTATAAAACAATCGTTTAACGCCACCTATCAACGTACACATCTATTAAAATCAGATTCTTACTCAGGCAAAGAACTTATTCGACTGCTTATCGACAAGAAAAGTTATTCCTGTAGTATTTGTCTGTGTGTCATTCGAAAGTCGTATTTGGATCGTATTCGGTTGAAGTTTTACCCTGGGGTGTTATTCGAGGATATGCTGTTTACTGCACATTTGTACTTAGCTGCTACAGCCGTTAGTTTTGCTCCTTACACTTTCTTTAAACGCCGAATTCGAGCTAATTCAACCATGACCTCCAGCATCTCGAAGAAGAATATAGCGTATCGATTTACGGTAGGAAATGAACTATTAAAACTTAAAAAACAATTTAACGATACGAAAAGTAAGTTCATTCTGAATCATCAATCGCGTAATATCTTTCTATTTTTAGTCAAACTTTTGCTTCGCAATAAGCAATTTAGCTTATTGGCACATTACATACTTCGCATAAAATGGATGATTTTTAGGAGCTTTTGGGCGTAAACTAGTTATTTTTTCAACGCTTGCAGTTTGCCCCAAATGCCACTTACCACATTTTTAAAAAGCGTAGGATACACAATACGAACCGAAACTAAGTAAACAACTCCTCCGGTAATTAGCTGAGCTAATAGTATATAATGCTTGTACCAACCCAAGTGCAACCATCCATAGGAGCTAACAACTAATAAAATTCCGATAAGCAACGACGGCAAAAAATCAGCCAACTGATGACGCCAAAAATGGTTTAACTCTCGCTTTATAACGATAATTGATGCTAAAGTTGCCATCCAATTAGCCAATGCAAAACCAACTAATAGCCAACTTATACCATACTTTAAAAATGCGAAGATTGACACCAACGTTAATACTTTCTTGAAAATTTCGATTCCAAATGTAAATTTTGAATTACCTCGAGCGTTAAGAGCACTTATCGAAATTGTATACATCGAGTTGAACAATGAAGCCAAACAAAGCAACTGAAAATAAGGAATTGACGGCGCCCACTTTGCCGAAAGCATAGTGTGAATTAAAGGGTCGGCTATCACAATAAGTACTAGCAACAAGGGTAAAATAAGTACAGATGAATTACGTACCAGCTCCCTAAATACACGTCGAAAACGATCTGTGTCATCTTGAATTTTGACAAAAACATGATACGAATTTCCAAGTATAGCTTGAAAACTGAAGTTTACTGATTCATTCAGTTTATTGGCCTGATAATAAAAGCCAACTTCTTGTTTCGGGAAAAATTTACCCACAATAAGAACATAAATATAGAGGAAAATGGTATTTAAAATTGATGTTCCAAGTAGACTAATACTATAACTAAAAAATCCTTTTATTATCGCAAACGAAAACATTAAACGTGGTTTCCAATCAATTTTACAATAGGCAATTACAGCTCTAAAAAAAGGGAATGTAAGTTGCTGAGATACCAGCGCCCACACTCCAAAACCCTTTAGAGCAACTGTGATACCAACAATGCCGCTTAAAAATACTGCGCTAATATTCACAAAAGCACTCGTTTTAAAATTCAAAGCTTTTGCTAATTTCACATTTGAAATAAGATAAAAAGCATTAAAAATAATTGCTAAAAAAACCACACGTGCTACTAGAGTTAGTTTAGGCTCATCATAAAATGAGGCTATATGCGGAGCAATAAAATACAGAACAAGATATAAAATGCCAGAAACGATAGTATTAAAATAGAAAACAGTATTAAAATCAAGTTCATTGGCATCTTGCTTACGAACTAACGCATTACCAAAACCGCCATCAATAAGCGTGTTTGCTAATGTTATAAATATCATCACCAAAGCAATCAATGAATAATCGTCAGGCGAAAGTAAACGTGCAAGCGCTATACCTATAACTAGTTGCACTACCTGCTGACCAAACCGGTCAATGCTCGTCCAGGCCAAAGTGCCAATCATTTTACTTTTTATATTATCGCTCATGCTTTTTTGTTAATTTAAGACTACAAAAGTACAATGTTTTTTCTTTAACTATCAAACCAACTCAAAGCTGTCCGAACAATCTGTATTAAAGAATCTCATACTTTATCAATTTGAAAATGCTATATGTTATTTAAAAATTTCTGCATCGACTCCACCCTACACGATGTATAATGTTGAGAGAGATAACTTTTGTAAAAATTGAAGTCTACTGGGCTATTAAGTTTTTCATTTAATAAGGATTCAAATTCTTCGTAGGTGTTAATGCTTGGTGAAAACTTATTTAATTGATAAAAATTAGTATCCGAATTTTCTTTATATCTAGCCAATATATGGCAACCACATGCTATTAACTCTAAAAATCTTGGTGTTACCTGATTAAATCCTTTGCTTCTTTTTTCCCCACCATCAATACCTGGGGTTGAGTAGAGGCCACATTTCGCTTTCTTCATTAATGATAAAAATTGACACCTCGTTTTTATATTCCCCAATTCAATACCATCCGAAGTGTAATATAAAAATTCATCGCCTATTATTTTTCGATACACATACTTAAAATTAGGATAACGTTCGATGTAGGCTTTCAAAAAAGATTCTAAAACGGTATTTTGACGTCCCATGAGAACCAAATCATATTCCTTTTTAGTGTTTTCTAATGAGTTGTCTATTTTATAAATATCGGATAATGAAAGCGGTAAATGTTTTATGTTAAGCTTGCATCCATTTTCTACTAAATAATCAAAAGCCTCTTTGCTTGATATAAAAACAACTGGATTATTACAATAAGCTTTTTCAAACGATTTAATCTCATGCGGAGAAACAAAAAAATCAATTATACAAGGAATGAAATTTTTGTTATTTAGATAACGAGGTTTAGTATAAGCTGAAAGCTCGAATCCGAAAGTTACCTTTTTGTGCTTACATAGATTAAACCAACAAATTTTATTTAATAATCTCGTAAATTTCGGATTCATCTTCACAAATTGCACGTTTAGTTTTTTTGCAATTATATCCTCCCACTCATAGATTAAATCATAATTTGGCTTTTTCACAAAATCACGCAAAGTGGCTACCCATTCAATTTTCATATTCAACTAATTAATGTCTATATTTTGCTCAACAATGTATTTTTTAGTATCAATTACAGCTCCAATAGCTGTATCCATATTGTAATACTCCCAATCTGCAAAGCGTCCAGTTATAAAGAAATTATTTGTTTTCAAAAGTGCTTTCAAATCCTTAATCATTGTTCGGGTTGTAGAACTTTGTAT
>JAGNPC010000200.1 GCA_017989795.1 Paludibacter sp.
TCAATGGTTTGATACGAAATGCACTTTCGAGCATCCAAGCTTTGTCCGTTGAGTGCTTGAGTGGGGCAAGCGTCGATGCAGCGGGTACATGAGCCACATCGGTCTTTGATGGGCTCGTCGTATTCCATTTCGGCATTTAAAAGTAATATGCCGATAAAACAATAGGAGCCAATGTTGGGTGCAATGAGTTGCGTGTGCTTGCCTATCCAGCCTAAGCCAGCTCGTTGCGCCCATCGGCGTTCTAGGATCGGAGCGGAGTCGACAAAGCTGTGCTGAAGTTGCGTGTTTACAATTGCCGGCCCATATTGGGCTACAAGAGCAACCTCTAATTCGGCCAGTTTGTTTTTGATAACGGTATGATAATCGGTAGCCGAATGTGCATAACGCGCTATACGTGGTACATTGTCTGGTTGTTGTTGAACGGGATAATAATTTAGTAAAAGTACCACCACCGATTTGGTGCCAGGTACTAATTGAGTTGGGTCGGTTCGTTTTTCAAAGTTACGTGCTAAGTAGTGCATGTCGGCATGCATTTCGTTATCGAGCCATTTTTTAAGAAAAAAAGCATCGGAAGTGAGCGCTTCGGCGCGTGCTATGCCACACGCATCAAAGCCCATTTCCAATGCTTTTTGTTTAATGAATTGCTTCATTTATAATATCTTTGCAATGGTAGCATCTAGTTTTTTCATATCGTCAACACGTTGTATCAACTCGCCTTTGCGGTTCATTAAAAATAGAGTTGGTATAGACTGTACATTGTAAGTTGAAATAAGCTTTGACGCTGCATTTTCATCCACATGTACCGATACCCAAGGCACATTGGCCACATTTTCTTGCCAAAGCGTTTTGTTGCGATCGAATGAAATTTGATAAATTTCTAAACCACGACTGCTGTATTTGTTGTACAGTTCGCGAAGTTCAAAGGTGTAGGCCACCTTGTTTTCCATATCGTAGCTCGAGAAATCGAGCAATACCACTTTTCCTTCGAGTTCCGAAAGTTTACGAATTGCACCTGTACGGTCGGGTAATTCAATGTCGATATAACCTATGCCGTTCGACTCTACAATCTGACGCCAGTTGGCTGCACTTTGCTCTTTACGTTGCTTGTTGATGGCATCGAGCACCAAGGCGTATAGGTTTTTTGAGCGTATGTATTCGGGCATAAATGCGTTGTAGGCGGTAGCCACAGCCGCACAGTAAGGTTTGTCCTGCGGATTGTAAGGCGAAAAAAGATAGGTGTTGTTTAATTGTTGATATAGTGCGAAGTAGGCTGCCGACGAGCGTGGGTTTTGTAAAATTAATTTGCCCGCCATTTTTTTGTGCGCTTCAATATCAGTTTCGATAGTTGTTAAAATGCTATTGCGCGTATCGGTCGACATATCGGGAGTAATGGTATTGACCTTAGCTTGTATGGCCGCCAACGATTTACGCAAAGTTAATATATCGGTGCTTGTTTGTGATCCTTCTAGGCTATAGCCAGTCGAAAAATTCTTGGTGTCGGCTTTTATTGTGATGTGTTCGCATGAATCTACGGCAAAGTCAATTGTTTTGCTGCCAATGCGCAAGCGGTAAAAGTCGGGGTATTCGGGGCGAGGAGCTTTAAAGCTAAAATCGCCCTCCTCGTCGAGTTTCACCGAGTCAATAACCGTGGTGTTGAGCAAGCCATTTTGTTCCAAAATCAACACCTGATCCTTTGCGTCAGCAATTAATCCTTCAACTTTAAAGTTATTTTTCTGATTACAAGCTAGTAAAGTTAGTGTAATCACAATAAATGCAAGATTTTTTCTCATACAATATAGATAGTTTCGTTTGTTTGCTACAAAAGTAAACTAAAATACTAAAAAGTCAAAACATTAAAATTGATTTCTTTCGCCACACGCCTGATAGTAGCGGCTTTTTAAAACAATTAGCAAATCGATTCATGCTAGTATAAGAGTTAACCACAAAAGAACACAAAAGGCAATCAAAGTAAGAACTTTTCAATATCGAAAATTCTCTTTAGTGAGCTTTGATACTAAATTTTTCTACTTATGTGTTTCTTTTGTGTTCTTTTGTGGTTGAAAATTTTATAGTGCTAAAGTAGAAATAGTTTATAGTTTAAAATAATTCCTTATATTTGTATTGCCTAGTTCGAGTGCTAAACTTATCTAGTTTAGCATATTAACATAGTTGTATTGTTCTTTCGAAGTTTGATAATTGTAGTGCTACAATGCGTATTCTCAATGACGCAAATAAAAATTTGTAGTCCACATAGATAATTCTCCCACCAACTAATCCAATTTGTAAATTTACATCTATTATTTGTTTCCATACAAATGCTAGTTGTAAACTTTCATGCCTTGTTTTTTTGCCAACAAATACAAGTTGTAATTCAAGAGTAATAGAAAAACTAAGTTTGAAAGCAATCCAGATGCTAAAAGTTAGAGAAAAACTTCTGATTATTTGAAACTATATGCTTGAGGTTATAGAAAAACACAAGCAGAAATGAAACAATATGCTTCGGTTTAGAGAAAAACTTCTGAAAATACAAAACATTCTGTTTAAGGTTATAGAAAAATGTTTGCAAATTTATATATTTGCACTTCTTTTTATCGAAAAACTGAAAGAGAACAGTAAACTAAAGTACATATTGTTAATGTCTTTCAGTTAATACTTCGAACGTAGTGAAGAAGATACTAATTAACACAGGATAATATTGTATTTAATTGCTGTATAGTCCGCTAAAAAATTTTGTTATTACAAAAATCTTATATCTCTCACTACGTTCGAGATGACATTCAATCGTTTAGATCTTCGGGTGGGGGTTGGTTGGCGGCAAAGCCGCCAACCAACCCCCACCCACCCAAATTCAACGTAATTCATTGTCATTCTGAACGTAGTGAAGAATATAATAATTTTTACCGGACAACAGTGATTCAATTGATAATAATACAACCAATCAGCGAAAAGTATATTTATGAAACGAGCACGACAAATAAACTTTGACACACAAGGAAATGTTTATTGCGAGTTCCATGTGACAAATAAAAAACAATTATAAACATATGAAAAGTTTATTTATAACCATCAGGCTCGATAGAATGAAAAATATGGATATAGTAACCCTATACCATAGATTAATAACCTACACCAAACGATATACAAACAATACCGACCTATTAAAAGCAGTAGCTAAACTGGAATCGAACCAAAGTAAATCCGAAGTATTGCAACCCAAACAACGCAAACAACCACACACGGCCGAAATAACCAAACTGCGTGCTGCCAATGATAAATTGATAGTGGCCATTCAATATCAATTAAAAGCATTGAGCAATGCTGGATTCGAAGAGGAGAAATCAGCTTTGTATAAATGGGAAAAAAGCTTTGCTAAAGAATTGAAATCGTATAAACGGAAACTCATTCAGGAAAAAGAGGTTATACACTATACACTAAATAGGTGGGCGCAAAGGGAGAATAATAAAGCT
The DNA here is from genome assembly GCA_017989795.1 of Paludibacter sp. Classification (GTDB taxonomy): domain Bacteria; phylum Bacteroidota; class Bacteroidia; order Bacteroidales; family Paludibacteraceae; genus Paludibacter. The sequence goes on from JAGNPC010000200.1 coordinate 3,468, forward strand.
GATTTTAAATTGCTTGGCCTCACACGTTACATCGACAGGCTCAATCAAACCGACGTACAAATTAATGCATTGCTTGCTAAACAAAAGGCAATACTCTCCACTCGTCCGGCGCCAAATACCACCATACCCACCAAAGAAAAGCTAATATCCGAAATTCGCTTCTTTTTGCGCACCATAGAAATGCACCTGCTGATTGACCCTGAGTTAAACGAAAAAAATGTGGTAGATATGATTAATGTGTTACTCAAAGAATATAGAGCACAACTGCGTAATACCACCACCAGGCGAATAAAAAGGAATGCGAAAAAATCGAATGATATTCTAAATTCAACAAAAACTTAATGTCCACGACAAATTCCCCCGCCATTTATTCCGATTTATCGGAAAGGGGCTAGGGGGTAGATATATAAATTATAAAAACATGAAACGAGCACGACAAATAAACTTTGACACACAAGTAAATGTTTATTGCGAGTTCTCCCGCCAAAGCGGGACAAGCTATGTGACAAATAAAAAACAATTATAAACACATGAAACTAAAATTTTTAGTAACCATTTCTTTCTTCTTTTTCCTGAATTCACTTCAGGCAGTTGATTTTGCAAGTTTTTTTACACAGAAAGCATGTAGAATTGATTTTCAGTTAGCGGGTAACAATACCAGTGCAACAGCTTATTTAAGCCGAATTGTCGAGGAACCTTTTTGGGGTGGACGTCAACACCAGCTCGATAAATACCTAAACCTTGGTGAGTACCGTTTTCAGATAACCGATAGCGCATCAGGTAAGCTTATTTACGTTGATGGTTTTAGTACCTTGTTTTTTGAGTGGCAAACTACATCCGAAGCCAAACGAATGAGCAAAAGCTTTGAGAATAGCATTCAATTTCCATTTCCAAAATCTGCTGTGCGTGTAAGTATTGAAAAGCGCACTGGTTTCGACTCATGGCAACAGTTAATGCAGTTTGATTTTTCACCTTTAGATAAGTTAATTGTTCGAAATGCCCCTTTAAAAGTACCAGTAAAGAAAATCCTGAAATCGCAATCATCAGATAAGGCTATAGATATTGCTATTGTTGCCGAAGGTTACACAGCGGCGCAGCAGAAAAAGTTTTTTGACGATGCCCAAAAACTTGCAGATGATTTGTTTACGCACGAACCGTTTAAGCGCCACAAGCAGCGCATCAATGTGTACGCCATAGCAGCACCATCAGCCGATACAAATGTATCGGAGCCACACTTGGGCGCGTGG
>JAGNPC010000017.1 GCA_017989795.1 Paludibacter sp.
AGCATTGTAAATGATACAATGGTAAAATTGGCTTTTACTAATTCATCTTTACCATAACTTGCAATAAGCGAGCAGTTTTTCAACTCATCAGGACTAAGACTTCCACCTTGCTTTTGATTTCCAGATTTATCTATAAGATAGGCTGTAGGTTTAGGCAATCGCTTAATTCTAAATGTAGATGAACCCATCTGTTTCATAGCTTTTTCAACTTTAGCTGAAACTGATACCGTCAGTTCACCTTCGCTCATGGTAGTAAGTTCATATTTACCTGGCCCTTTTTGAACTACACGTCCACCTGGCACATTAAGAACAATGTTTTCTGGAGCTATTCCAGGAACCGAAACACTAAAGTTATTTACAATACCGCGATAAACAACATTTAAATCGGAGTTAGAAATAGTGGCCGTAGGTTGACTAACCATATACTCTGAATTAAATTTATAGGATCTAATATTTCCATCATTTCCTGCTAATCTTATTTCACCAGCATATTTTTTTAGACCTAAACCACTTGCACTCACTTCATATTTTCCACCCGATAACTTACTACCACCTACATAATAATCAGGGACTACTGTAGAATCGACAGCAGCTAAAACAATACGAGCACGGTATTTATCACCAGTAAATACAAATTTTGACTCAGGAATTACTAGAGCTTCAATTTTATTTACACGGAAATCAGCAGCATCAGTCTGACTGCGCAAATACTGAACAAGTTCTGACTCGGCAGCACGTACATCATTTTGATACTTGGTAAGCATGGTTACAACTGCCGAAACAGGCATTAACTCAAAAAGTGAAGACTCCCAAGTCTTTTCATACGAGATACGCTCAGTTGAAAAAATAGTTTTATATTGTTTTTGTTTTTCAGGATTTCCTTCGTAAGCATTTGACAAGGTTTTAGCAAAACCATCAATTTTACTTTTTAAAATTTTGGCATTACCATCTTTAATTGCATAAATACCAGCGGCATCCAAGTTATCGCGAGCACTAATTTTTCGAGCCTTAGGGTCAGCAACCTCTTTATCAGCTAATTTAACAATGTCAACTTTAAATTTTTGAATATAATTATACAAAGCATCAGATTCTTTTTTAAACTGATTGGCTTTTGTTAGCCACTCACCAACCTTAGCTGGATTTTTATCGAATGCTAATTGAAAATCCTCATACAATCTTGAATTACGCTTTTCAGCCGACTCAATTGAAGTATGTAGACTATTATCAACAAGCGTAAAACCATTTAATATATCACTTGAAACATTCAGTGCTAACATTGCTGTAAGCACTAAATACATCATTCCTATCATTTTCTGCCTCGGGGTTTCCGGGCAATTCTTAGATCCACTCATTCTGTTTCAAATAAAATTGTAATATACAATTAATTAGTTAAGCGCATTGAGCATATTTCCATATACATCATTCAAATCTTTCACTTGCTTAGCCAGCTTTTCGGTATTTGCTTTAAATACGTTAGTTTGGGTAGCAGCAAGTTCGGCAGCACTTTTCATTTTGGATAATTCAGCATTAACAGCAACTATGTTAGTATCAAGTGTACGAACACTATCTGCTTGTTTTGCTAAACTTTCAGATTGAGCTTGGACGTTTTTAATCTGAATTTCGTAAATTGAATTAATAGAAGATAATGATTTATTAATCTCATCAACCTTAGCTGCGTAAACTTTTGTGCTTTTATCAACCGTCTGTATACCATCCGAGATACTTTTATACGCATTATCTAATTTAGCAGTAGCCGAATTTAAAACGTCTTGAGAAGCAATAAATTTAGCAGTAGCATCCGATGCAATATCCAAATTCTTAGATAAATTCTCGGTTGATTTAGCAACTGTAGATAAGCTTGCGAGTGAATTTGCAGTAGTTGAAAGATTTTTAATGCCCTCAGATAGTTTTTTAACATCATCATCATTCAAAGATTCAGTATAAGAAAGAGATGGTTTTGATGCATTTGATACAGCTGTAGTTGGAGCCGCACCAGCATTAAGTTTATGACCATTTTCAAAGTCAATAACTTTTGACCAGTCTGTTTCTTTGTGAGGTTTGTCGAGCGCACCCAAAGCAAATAAAACAGCTTCGATAGTCATACCAGCACCAAGCATGGCACCACCCCAATCAGTGTGTAGAATTTTCCCCATCGCTCCAACAATTACTACCGAAGCACCCAAACTATAAAAAATACCAATAATTCTTTGGGTTTTAGGATTAGCCCAAGCTTTGTCGAATTTTGATTCTGAAGACATAATTTTATGTATAAATTAATTTGTATGATTTTGTTTACTTAAACAGATAAAAAATTAATCGCCATTAAATGAACGAACACAGCGGAAACCTACGTAAGGGCGACTTTCAAATTGATATTCGTAAGCACGAACACCACATTGCAAATAATAACCTATGTCTTTCCATGAACCACCCTTAACCACTTTACGTTTTAAAACATTCGAATCATCCTGTTTTGCACTGTATTGAAAATTTGGGTTCATGTCGGCAACTAATGGACTTTGTGCATTGATATAAGCTGTAGAAGTCCATTCGGCAACGTTTCCAGCCATATCGAACAATCCATAATCGTTAGGTAGAAATGAAGCAACGCGCATAGTTGTAGCACCCGTATCGTCGGTATAGCTACCACGTGTAGGTTTGAAGTTAGCTAAATAACAACCTTTACCATCACGTAAATAATTTCCACCCCAAGGATACAAACCTAAGCGACGTCCACCGCGCGCAGCATACTCCCATTCAGCTTCAGTAGGCAAACGATAATCTTGACCACCAACAGAATTTGAGCTATTAAAAAGCTGAGTTCTCCAGTTACAAAAAGCTTGAGCTTGCTCCCAAGTCACACCTACAACTGGGTAATTTGCAAATCCGGGGTGTGTAAAATACATGCGCATTTTAGGATCGTTATAAGCATATTGAAAATCGCGTATCCACATAACTGTATCAGGATATACTTTTACAATTTTCATGGAAATTAAATCCTTGCGTGTACGAAGAGGGCGATTAATAGTAGAGTCGATAATATAACCAAAACTATTTACGAACGAAGTATCAACACGTGCAATCGCACCTTTAGGATAAACTCCAGTACTTACATTTAATTTATTACCAGCTAGGGCAGCTTGATCGTAATTTATCCACTCGTATTTGTAGGTTAGTTTACCTGGATCAAGTTGAGGACGTGAACCAAGCTCATTGTTACTTTCGTAGTTCAACGATTTAAAAATACGATTATAGGAAGTGTCTTTTGTTGATTTTGGAAATTTAGCTCTCCAATTTAAAGGTAATTTCTTCAGTTCTTCGACAGGAAGCTGATCAAAAGGATTGTTTTTGTCATTGTAAGTAGTATACCTTTGACGTTGCTTAGCTTCAAGAGATTGATCTTCAATAATCTTTCGCATCATAATAGAATCACGCACCCAAGTAACAAATTGCTTATACTCATCGTTTGTAATTTCTGTCTCATCCATCCAAAAAGCATCAACTGTAACGTTAATTGATTTATCTTTAATGATGTTAAAGGCTGATTGATCATTAGGACCCATGATAAACGAACCACGTTTAATAAAAACCATTCCATAAGGATTAGCTTCTACAAAACCCCTATTAAACATGCTTCGCTTTTTCGAAACTCCAACAAGTTCTCCAATAGGTTTAGCAGCAATAATAACAATTGCAACTAATGCTAAAATTATCAGATTTTTCTTCATAATTTATTATTTGTTTTCTTTAATTTCTTAACAATTATAATCAATATCAGCTATTACAAATTATTATAATAAAACTAGAATTTCATTTCTAGAATTATATTTCTAAAATTTCATTTTATCAAACTTACAAAAATCGAATACTTTTAAGTTTCGTTTCCTGTTTAGAAAATAAAAGTTCAAAACTATAGGACATATACAATTCATGTGAACCAGAATTAGCTGTTATAAGCTTATTTGTGGCTAAATCATATGCATATCCAATTGATAATCCACTACCTACATTTAAACCACCCATAACAACTAGAGAATTGAATGGACGTATTGTAAGGCCTCCCCAAAACTTTTCATCATACTCCAATCTAGAGCTAAGATCAAACTGCCAGCTACTGAAATCAGATTTCACGAGAATTGATGGTTTTAAAACATATTTTTGGTTTGTCAATTTCAAATTCAATCCACCCGTAGTATAGAATGAGCTAAATTGTGTAAATTCATTGTTTTGACCCCATTTTACTGTTGGGCTATTAGCATGTAGTAAAGAGATACCTGCATACCAATTTTTCACATTATACCAAACACCAAAACCGATGTCAAAGCCATTTCCTACTACACCAGTCTGTGGAATTGCATTATCGCCCGAAAAATTATGGTAAGAACCCAGCGTTATTTTGGAATTAGCAATACTGTCGCCCGAAAAGCCCAAACTAACCATGGCGATTTCAGTACCTACACTTAGTGTACCATCACCTAAACTTGTTTTGTATGCGTATTGCAAACGATATGCTTTATTTGAAAACCAGCCCACTTGATCATCCAAAAAACTTAAACCAATTCCATGGTTGCGTTTTCCTATTTTTATTGGAGTATTAACACTAAATACTTTCGTAGAGCCACCTCCTGGCATTCCAATCATATTTACCCGATACAGACCAGAAACATCAATAAGATTAGTTAAGCCTACCGCTGCAGGATTGTATGCATTGTTGTTAAACATGTATTGGCTTAATTGCGCATCAAACTGCGCAAAAGCCGTACATGTTGTAATAATAAAAATCGCTAATAATGTATTTCTCATCGAATATCTGACTCCTTTACGTTGATAACACTTTCAAAAAAAATGCTTTCAATATTCTAAACTTCGAAATTTCAGAAAAATTGTATTATCAGTGATTAAAATCATGATTTTTTAATATTCTTCCTCATTGAAAAAGAAATCTTCTTTACTAGGGTAATCAGGCCAAATATCCTCAATACTCTCATAAATCTCTCCTTCGTCTTCAATTTCTTGTAAATTCTCAATAACTTCTAATGGCGCCCCTGAGCGCATAGCATAGTCAATCAATTCATCTTTTGTTGCAGGCCATGGTGCATCTTCAATTTTCGAGGCTAATTCTAATGTCCAATACATAATTAACTGTTAAATTAAAACTAATAATTATTCGCTTCTTTTTTCTGCAAAAATAGAAATTTTTTTCATTAAAAAACGCTTTTCCATAAAATTTCTTTTGCACCAATATTAAATGAAGCATATCGCGCAAGCGTAAAGAAGTAATCAGAGAGTCTATTAACATACACAATAATCTCTTTATCAACACCATATACAATATTCATTTCAATAATTCTTCTTTCAGCACGACGCGAAATAGTTCTACAAACATGACAAAAACCTACTTCAATCGAACCTCCTGGAAGTATAAATGCACGTAATTCGGGCAATTCTACATTCATTTTGTCAATTGCTTTTTCAATTTTAACAATATCAGCATCGCAAATTATGGAATTTTGGTGCAAACTGGTTTTTTCAGTATCGGTTGCTAAATGTGAACCTATAACAAAAAGTGTATTTTGAATCGATTCGAGCATTGATTTTTGATCACCAATGGCATTGTAATTAGCAACAACTCCAACAAATGAGTTTAATTCATCAATAGTACCATATGCTTCAATACGTATATCCGATTTGGATACTCGAGTACCTCCTATCAGTCCGGTCTCGCCGTTATCGCCTGTTTTAGTATATATCTTCATAATTTAAATATTTTATAATGTGTAAATTTAAAAAAAATAAGTTCCAACAAGAAATAAAAAAAAAACGATTATAAACAATATACACTAGCTAAATACCAAAACGCATTTTGTAATTTTCTTTGTGCAGATCTTTATTTACAAACACAATTCCGAAATGATACAAGTCAATAGTAGCAGTTACGGTAGTGTCGGATTTAATGTAATCCCAGGCCCTCTTCATGCCATCCGACCAATAAATATCATCAACAACTACAACAGCTTTATCACTCAAAAAAGGTTTTATTTTTTCAAAATATGCACATGTTGCATTATACGAATGGTTCGCATCAAGCAAAACAAAATCAACCACCGAAAGTTTATTTAAAGCAATTAGTATTGTTTTATCAATATCCCCAATTATTAATTCTACCTTTTTTAAACCCAAATTAGATAATACATTTTGAGCAATTCGTGCCGTATTTTTACAACCTTCGAGCGATATACATTTACGTTTGGGTGCTGATGAAGAAGCCAAATACGCTGTACTTATACCAAAAGAAGTGCCTAATTCCAACTGATTATCGAGGTCGAGATAGTTAATTATTCGATACATCAACTCTCCCTTCCGACGACCACTTAATGAGCGTTTGGCTATGTCGGATACCTTAAAGTTTCCACTATTTCCTGTTCCAAAATCCTGTTTTACTAATGTAGATTTATCGTTAAGCAAGCGACTTCTCTCCTGCTCTATTTGTTTAAAAACATAAAAAGGATTTTGCTCCATGAGCACAAAACGCGTGAACTGAAAAAGGAATGGCGAATGTACTCCATAGCCTTTTGTATTGCGCGCCAATACGAAATGAACAAGATAGTTATATAATCTAATTAATTGACTCATGTATAGTTATAGCACTTTTATATTACGTTCTTCACACAGCAAATTGGCCATTTCGCGTAATTTAAATTTTTGAATTTTACCACTTCCTGTTAACGGATATTCATTTACAAAAAAGATATAACGCGGGATTTTATAACGTGCAATTTTATCTTTACAAAATGCAGTTACATCTTCATCAAGTAATTTAGCACCTTCGTGAGGGATGATAAACACAGCTACATCCTCGCCGTATTTGGGTGAGGTAACAGCAACAACTTGCGCATCTTTCACACCGGGCATGTGGTATAAAAAGTCTTCTATTTCGCGTGGAGATATATTTTCGCCACCACGTATAATCATATCTTTGATGCGACCTGTAATGCGATAGTTACCATCAGGATCTTTCACACCCAAGTCGCCGGAGTGTAAAAAACCATTTTTATCAATAACTTGAGCTGTAGCTTCGGGGTTTTTATAATATCCCTTCATTACATTATAACCCCTGCAACACATTTCGCCTTGTTCACCATCGTTACATTTTTCGCCAGTTTCGGGATTTATAATAGCCACCTCCACAAACTCAAAATCACTACCAACCGTTGTACAACGTGTTTCAAAACTATCGGTAATACGCGTTTGAGTCATCCCCGGCGACGTTTCGGTTAAACCGTACACACTTGTGATGGTCATATTCATTTTATCGCTCACCTGACGCATTAACTCTATTGGACATAAAGCTCCTGCCATGATGCCTGTGCGTAAAGAACTCATATCGAATAAATCGAACATAGGGTGATTTAACTCCGCTATAAACATGGTAGGCACACCATAAACAGCAGTACAGCGCTCGCGATGAATAGATGCAAGCGTGATAAGAGGGTCGAACTTTTCGACCATTACCATTGTGCAGCCATGTGTCAGACTATTCATCACAGCCAACACCACACCAAAACAGTGAAAAAGTGGTACACAAACACAAAGTCGATCTTCGTGCGTGAAACCCATGTGTAAACCCGTAAAGTAGCCATTATTAGCTATGTTGTGATGCGAAAGCATAACTCCTTTGGGAAAACCAGTAGTACCCGATGTGTATTGGATATTAACCACATCGTGACAACTAACCGACTTTTTAATATTTACAAACTCCTCATTCGAATGATTAGCACCAACCAAAAGCAGCTCGGAGGTATTATACATGCCTCTAAACTTTTCTTGGCCAATGAATACCACATTTTTCAATGCAGGAAAACGAGAAGAGTTTAATTGTCCTCTTTGAGCTATCTTAAGTTCGGGAACTAAATTATTGATTGTTTGGATGTAATCATTGCCCGACACGCCATCCGTCATACAAATGGTCTGCATGTCGGAGTTTTCGATTATAAATGCCAATTCATGCTCCTTATAGTTTGTGTTCACCGTAATAGCCACAGCACCTAACTTTGCACATGCAAATAAAAGCGTTAACCAATCGGGTACATTTTGAGCCCATATACCTACATGACTACCTTTAGCAACACCAATGGTTAATAAACCATTAGCCATATTGTCAACACGATCGTTAAACTCACCCCACGAAAATCGCAAGTGTCGATCTGAATACACAAGAAAGTCGTGATCTGGGTTCGAATAAGCCCACATTTCGAGCCATTCACCCAATGTTTTATCGGATAACTGCATACTGAAATAAATTCGTTAGTAAAATCAAAATGGGGTATATACAACTGCAAGAATAGTCGCAGGGTTGGCATTAGCCGAACATACAAGATGTTCAACTATTGAATCGTAATAGATGCTATCGCCTTGATGTAGCTCATAGCTTTGGACACCGTAAATAACCTTTACAGATCCATTCAAAACGTACAAAAACTCCTCACCTTCATGTGTCGAAAGCGTAGTTTCGTTTGTTGATGCAGGATTAATCGAAATTACAAAAGGCTCCATGTGACGACCCGATTTATTACCAGCGAGCGAATAAAAATCGAGATGTGAATTAGTATCAGTAAGCTGACTTGAAAACGTAGCCTGCTTGTTCGTGTCGGATGCCTTGGTAACCACAGGTCCGAGTTGAGTGCTATCATCCAAGAAGGTACCTGGACGAACACCAAGTCCGCGAGCTATTTTAATTAAGGCTGCCAATGAAGGAATTTTATCGCTATCAAGCACCACTTTGATGGCTGTTTCAGATAAACCAGAACGTTGCGACAGTTCCTGAATGCTCACATTTTTGTCGCTTAAAATAGTTTTTATTTTTTCACTTACCAAACTGTTTCCCATAACATTACGTACTGAAAATTAATTATTAGTTAGAAATACAACACACAAAAGTAAGTATAATTAACTGCATAAAAAAGAAAAACAGGTAAAATGTGAGGCCAATTTACCTGTTTGTTCGTATTGAATATTTAAAATTAATCTTTATTTGAACGACAAAAGATTATCATATAGGCTTTTGTCTGTTAAATTTTCGATGGCCGATTTCAGCTCATTATCGAAACGTAAAGCATATTCAATTTCACCCTTTTGAAAATAGTAACGTTTGATAATTTCAAGACTTAAAAGCTCTACTATATCCGCCTTATTGTCGTCAACATTTCGCATCACATCAGGCTTTAACTTTAATTCGAGAGCCTTAAGTTCTTCGGATGTATATTTATCAATGCCTTCGGATTTCACAAGATCCTGAAATTCGGCAAACATTTTTTCGGACTCAGTTTTATAGGTGAATTTTTTAGCAACAAGATACTCTTTAAACGATTGAAAATCGGTATCAGATAAAGTAAATTCGGATGGTTTTGCAATAGATTGATGTTGTGCTACATATTGATTAGCAAAATCGAAATAGCTATTTTGAACATAAATATAGTATGCAATATTCATCTTTCTTTCATCGGCTGATTTGATATCAGGAACAATACCGCCACCATCACGCACTTTACGACCATTTTTAGTTTTATACACTGTAGTTAAACTATCAGGTACGCGTCCCACACTACCGTCTTCGTTACGGTGACTATAATCAATAGCTTGTATGCAGCGGCCACTCGGAATATAGTATTTAGCAGTAGTAATTTTTACATGTCCACCAAAATCTACAGGGCGAATATTTTGCACCAATCCTTTACCAAAAGTACGCTCGCCAACGATAATGCCACGGTCGAGATCTTGAACAGCACCTGCTAATATTTCGGAAGCTGAAGCTGAACCACGATTCACGAGCACAGCTAACTTCATGGTAGGGAACACGGGCTCAGTAGGCGTTTTATATACCCTTTCGGTTAATTTATTTTTACCGCGGGTAGTAACAACATCACTACCTTTAGGAACAAAAAAACCCATAATTTTCACAGCTTCATCAATTAAACCGCCACCATTATTGCGTAAGTCAATTATTAACGATTCAATTTGATGATTTTTAACAAGTTCATTTACAGCCAATTTAAGCTCCATTGCCGATTTATCGGTAAAATCAGTTAGTTGTACAAATCCTACTTTAGGTGCAACCAATGCAGCATAAGTAATGGGGTTTACTTGTATCTTTTCGCGTAAAAACTCTTTTTCAATTGGTTTTTTAAGTCCAATACGTTGTAGTTTCAATTTGATAGTAGTGTTAGGTGTACCTTTTAACTTTGCACTCACGTCACTAACCGACAAACCCTCAACACTTTTTCCATCTACTTCGAGAATTATATCACCAGCTCGAACATCGTTGCGTTGCGCGGGCATACCTTCGTAAGGTTCCGACACACATATAGTGGTGCCAATTTTGGTGATTAGCGCACCTATACCAGCATATTCGCCCGTAGTCATAAACTTCAGGTCATCGGTTTCTTTTTCAGGAATATAATTTGTATAAGGATCTAAGCGTGAAAGCATTTCATTAATAGCTCCTGTTGCCATTTTGTCGTAATTAAGCGTATCGACATAAAAGGCATCTAACTCACGAAAAACGGCATTAAAAATTGATAAATTCTTACTGATACGAAATGTTCGAGTATCTGCCGCAAAAGCATGCAAACTGAACACTAAAAGCATAAACAGAAATATATTTTTCTTCATTTATCTAACTCTAAAATATTATTTATATTAGCTATTGAACGCTAACGAACAAAGCATTAAATTGTTTAATTATCTTTTCTTTAACCTCCTTCATATCAATTAGCTTGCCTAATTCTTTTTGCATAGAAGTAACACCTTTATCAATAAAACCACATGGATTAATATGATTAAAGTACGTTAAGTCGGTATTGATATTGAGAGCAAAACCATGCATGGTAACAAACTTGGAACTACGTACACCGATGGCCGAAATTTTACGACAAGTAGGTTTATCAACATCCAACCAAACACCTGTAGCACCATCCAAGCGTGTAGTTTCAATATTATAATCAGCTAAGGTGCGAATAATTGCTTCTTCGACCAAATAAATATATTGTTTTAAACCTATTTTAAAATTTGATAAGTCGAAAATAGGATATCCTACAAGCTGACCAGGTCCATGATAGGTAATATCGCCTCCTCTATTTGTTTTTACAAACTGCGCATGCGCTGCCTGTAACTGAATATAGTTCAACAACATATTGTGTTCGTCGCCACTTTTGCCCAAAGTATATACATGTGGATGCTCGCACAACACAAGAACATCATCAGTAGCTAACTCTTTGGTTTTAAGATCAATGGCATTTCTGAAAATTAGCTCTTGCTTATCCCACGCAATATTGTAATCAATTAATCCCCAATCGTCAATTTTCATGTGTATATATTAATTTTTATCCGATTTAACTACTGTGTTGAATTTTACTTTTTTGATTTGACGCATAACCGATTGAATTTTTGATTTACGCTTAAGCATATAACCCGAAGGATTGCCAATATCATATTTACGAGGATTAGGTAGACTAGCAGCAATGAGTGCAGCCTGCCCTTTGGTTAGCTCAGAAGCACTTTTATTGAAAAATTTCTGCGATGCGGCTTCAACACCATACACGCCATCACCAGTTTCGATAATATTAAGGTATACCTCCATAATTCGTTCTTTGGTCCAAATAAACTCAATTAAAACAGTAAAATAAGCCTCTAATCCTTTACGAATATAAGAGCGATTTGGCCAAAGAAAAACATTTTTAGCTGTTTGTTGAGATATGGTGCTACCTCCACGAATACGCTTCCCTTTTTTATTGTGCTTCAAGGCTTTGGTAATATCGTCGATCGAAAAACCGTGATGTTCTAAAAACAAATTATCCTCCGAAGCCACTACGGCCTGTACCATATTGGGTGAAATTTCTTCGATAGGCACCCACGACTTTAAGTTACGTGGCTGCTCACCTTCGATCAAAGCCTCAGCACTCCGTATAAACATAAGTGGAGTAAGATATACAGGAATAAAACGAGCCAACACAACCCAACTGATACTTCCTACAAAAAAAATAAGTATTAAGTTACGTAAAAAGCGCCAAAAACGCGACATAAATCCTTTTTTCATCATTTAAAAGAACTATTTATTTAACAAATTTTGAATTGCCGATTGAGCATCAGGATATTTAAATTCAAAGCCATTATCAAGCAATATTTTAGGGAACACATTCACTGGATCGAGCAATAAAGAAGCTTCGGTTCGAATAAAAAACGCCCCCAATTTAACAACAAAATCAGGTGCTGGAAGTCCTAAAGGTACATGCATTGCGCGTCTGAAAACCGACATTAAATGCGCCTGCGGTAGTGGTTTGGGTGAGCTTAAATTAATAGAACCATTGATCGAGTCAGTATGCACACAATGCAGTACAGCCTGATAATAATCTTCGATATGCAGCCAACTAAAAAACTGCTCACCAGATCCAACAGCTCCCCCCAGACCTAATTTAGTGAGCATTGACAAGGGTTTAAAAGCACCGCCATTACGTCCCAAAACTACAGATGTACGCAAGGCCACTTGCCTATACTCAGGCAAGGCAAAACTAAAGAATGTGTACTCCCACAGATTAACAGTATCGGCTAAAAAACCAACACCAGGCACAAAATCTAATTCCGTGTTTGTATGTGTATTACTTCCCTCATAAATAGCCGTGGCGCTAGCATTGATCCAGATATGTGGTAACCTGGTGCATTTAGCAAGCGCACAACCAAGCTTACTCACAGCCCACAAGCGCGACTCCACAATAGCCGCTTTATTGGCAGACGTATGACGACAATTAATAGATCGACCAGCCAAATTTATAAGCACATCGGTGGTTTCGAGTGCTTTAATCAAGTCATCTTCGTGCCATGAAATATCGCCTGCATTTCGCGAAACAATATTTACTTGATGTCCATCCTGTAAAAACCGTTTCGTTAAATACGAGCCAATAAAACCCGAACCTCCTGCGATAAGTATTTTCATGCGAATTAATTTAAATATTGCCTCTAACCCCTATGGGAGAAAAACATATAAAGTTAATACAAAAATAAAAACTGACAAATTTAAAGCGATTAAAACACATAAAAAACTCCGCCAAACAGAAGTTAAGCAGAGTTTTTTTTAATATATCAATGAAATGCTATTTATTCGTACGCACCCATTTTAAGCATATTTACTTCGCGTTCGTTCAAAAAGCGATATTTACCACGTGGTAAGCTCTTTTTAGTAAGACCAGCAAAATAAACACGATCTAAACGAATTACTTTATAACCTAGTTTTTCGAATATACGACGTACCACACGGTTTTGACCAGAGTGAATTTCAATACCAACCTGTTTGAAGTCACCATCTTTGACAAACTCCAATGAGTCGGCAGCAATTTTACCATCTTCGAGTGTAACACCACCAATAATTTCTTCAAAGTCTTTCGCCTCAAGTGCTTTATCAAGCGCTACATGGTAGATTTTCTTTTTATCGTATTTTGGGTGCGTCAATTTAGAAGCTAAATCACCGTCGTTAGTTAACAAAATAATACCAGTAGTATTTCTATCTAAACGACCAACAGGATATATACGCTCACTACAAGCATTTTTCACTAAGTCGAGTACAGTAAGACGGTCGTGAGTATCTTCCGAAGTTGTTACACAATCTTTTGGTTTATTCAGAATGATGTATACTTTACGTTCGGAGCGTACTTGTTGATTGTGGAAAAGCACTTTATCAGAATGCATCACTTTTGTACCTAACTCAACAACTATTTCGCCATTAACCGAAATAACACCAGCTTGAATAAACTCATCGGCCTCACGACGCGAGCAAATACCTGCATTAGCTAGGAATTTATTAAGACGAACTGGTTTTGTTAAATCAACTGTGTTTTAACGGAATTCAAGTTGCTTTTAGGAATTGTATTTTGCATTCGAATCATAGTTACCAGA
>JAGNPC010000201.1 GCA_017989795.1 Paludibacter sp.
CCCAACGGACGTGCCATGAAAGATGACCGTGCTGTGGGTAATATTATGGAAGGCCCAAAAGTTCAGGCATTTGCTACTTTCGAAAAAGATTTACTCAATGACCTGATTCCTTATATCGAAAAAAACTTCCCGGTTCTCAAAAATCAGAAAAACCGTGCATTGGCCGGACTTTCGATGGGTGGGGGTCAGTCGCTGAATTTCGGTCTTGGTAACCTGAATACTTTTGCGTGGGTGGGTGGTTTTTCGTCGGCTCCCAACACCAAATCTCCTCAGGAATTGATGCCAAATGTAAAAAATGCGAAGAAAAAACTGAAACTGCTCTGGATTTCGTGCGGCGACAAAGATGGGCTGATTTCGTTCAGCAAACGTACCCACGATTACATGCTTGCAAATCAGGTTCAGCATGTTTATCAGGTAATTCCAAATGGGTATCACGATTTTAAAGTTTGGAAAATGAACCTGTATATGTTTTCGCAACTTTTGTTTAAGCCCGTAACTCCTTCATTAATTGAGAAATATAGTAATATTCCAGCTGAATAAACTCTGAGTTTCCACAACTACAAATATTCAATTTGCTCAAATAATGTAATAATAAATAATAAAAATGAAACGCCCTTTCCAAAAATATCCAGATAGCTATCTGGATTAGGACACCAAGGGCATAAATATATATAACAATCAGTTTACAAGTCTTATTCCCCCTTTAGGGGGTTAGGGGGCAAGTTTTAAATAAATAATAAAAATGAAACATTTAAAAATCACAATCCTGTTTTTGGCGCTTATTAGTTCGCTGAATTCGTTTGCGACAGTAAATATAACACCGCCTGTACTTCACGTGGAAGGCCGTTACCTGAAAGATACCGAAGGTAAAATTGTTAATCTGAGAGGTTTTGCACAGACCTATAGTCCGTTTTTTAACAGTTATGGATGGGATAATTATAACGTAAATGGTTGTCTTACATACAATAAAGGATTGATAGATAAGATATTATTGGCTGGTTGGAAAGTGAATTTTATGCGTTTGCACATGGATCCTTACTGGAGCAATACTCCGGGCTGCTCAGGAAGGTACGAAGGCGAGGAATGTTTTAACGAAACTCGTTTTAGAAAATACCTCGACGAAGTTTTTGTACCAATGGCAGAATACAGCGTGTCAAAAGGATTAAATATTGTCATGCGTCCTCCGGGAGTTTTTCCTGAAAAAATAATTGTGGGAGATGTTTACAATCAGTACCTTATAAAAGTTTGGAACATTGTTAGCAATCATCCGAAACTGAAAAATCATCCCAATATTATGTTCGAATTAGGCAACGAGCCCATTGATATACTTGGAACGGATGGAACTTACGGGGCGCATGGAGATGCAAAATTTGAAAATTTGCAAAAATACATGCAAGCCATTGTTGATGTAATTCGCAACAATGGAGCTAATAATATTCTGTGGATTCCGGGTTTGGGCTATCAATCGTCATATACCGGATATACCAAATACCCCATTGTAGGTCAGAATATTGGATTCGCCATCCACCTTTATCCGGGTTGGTTTGGTAGTTCAAGTGGCTATTTATCGTTTCAGCGCGAATGGGACAGTTCGATTAAACCGGTGGCTGATATTGCGCCCATTATGGTTACAGAAATGGACTGGGCTCCGGCGGTATATAATTCTTCGTGGGGCAAAAGTACCACCGGAATAGTTGGTGGCGAAGGTTTTGGGGCTAATTTTAAATACATTACTGATAATTCCGAAAATGTTAGTTGGCTCATTTTTACCGATGCAGCCAAGATGGCCGAATTCAAAGATGCAGCTCCGGCTCCGGGTTTTTCATATAATTTTCTGAATGACCCTGAAGCATGTCCATGGCAGGCATATCATTGGTACAAGGAATATGATAGTCCAACCACAAGCGCGGTGACAAACCTCGAAATTTTGGGAGGTAATTTACAACCCATTTCAAGCAATCAGCAACAATTATCCATTGGAAGTGATCTTTATACCTTGGTAAAAGCCACTTATGCTGATGGTCACTCCGATTTTGTAAGTGCCAAAGCCACCTATCAAAGCAGTAATGCCTCGGTTGCTTTGGGTTCGCCGGGAAGAATCACGGCCCTCAGAGATGGATCTGCCTTTGTAACCATCAGTTATGGAGGATTTCAGATGGAAGTTTCAGTTCGGGCTTCGTATTTCTTGTTATTGGCCGAAGCGATGAATTTAACCATGTTTGGGAACAATACTTTCAATAATAATACCCGTACGCTTACTCTAACTCAATATGGGCAAGCCGGATGGACTTTTGCCAATGGCATCGATTTGTCCGGTTATAAATACCTGGTTTTCAAATTCGGAACACTTAATTACCCTTGGGGAACGCATATCCGAATTAAAGATGGCAGTACCGAATCGAAGGAATACAAATGGGAAGGTAAAAAAGAACTGATTATTGACCTGCAAAATATTACTACCGACAACGGTGCAACTATTTCGCCAAAACACATTACGGCTGTTCGGTTTTGGTCGGCAGGTGGCGATTATGTAATTGACAAAGTTTATGTGACCAATAAATCGGATGCAAGCGAAGAATCAACCGGTTTGAATAATACAATTGATGATATTTCAGAAAATGACATTGTAGATGTTTTCTCCATAACCGGAAAATTGGTGAAAAAACAGATCAGAAGGGGAGATGCAATACCGCAACTTACTAATGGTGTGTATATTATTGGTCGACAAAAAGTGGTGGTAACCGGTAATTGAGATAAATTTTATAAAAAATAAGTTTTCATCTGAATTTTCTAAATTAAATTTTTTACAAAAAAAATGAAACACATACTTGTTATTTACTTTTCAATTTTTTCAGTATTTTGCTTTAGTCAGGAATTTTCCAAAAACTGGAAGGATTTGAATTATGCAGGCGATTCTGCTGTCTATCATCGATTGGATATTTATTTACCCAAAGTTCAACAACCGACTTATCCGGTTGTGGTTTATATTTACGGAAGTGCCTGGTTTTCCAACAGTTCGAAAGGTGCCGATATGCATTCCATTGGCAAAGCATTGCTTGATGCCGGTTTTGCTGTGGTTATGCCCAATCACCGTTCGAGCATGGATGCTAAATTTCCGGCTCCGATGAATGATATAAAAGCAGCCATTCGTTTTTTGCGAGCCAATGCTGCTAAATATCAGCTTGATACAGCTTTTATCGGCATTTCAGGTAGTTCGTCGGGCGGAAATATGGCGTCGATGGCAGGAACATCGCGCAACGCAAAAAAGCAAACACTTGGCAACACTACCATCGATATTGAAGGTCAGGTAGGACCGAATACAGCTTTCAGCAGTTCAGTTGATGCCGTTGTAGATTGGTTTGGACCTACGAATATGCTGGTGATGGATTCGTGCGGAGGTACTAATTTTAAACACAATGATGCAAGATCACCGGCTTCACTTTACATTGGCGGCCCTATTCAGGAAAACAAAGAAAAATGTTTATTGTCCAGTCCGATTACTTATATCGATCCGAGCGATCCTCCTTTTTTGATTTTCCATGGCGATAAAGACAATGTGGTTCCTCATTGCCAAAGCGAATTATTTTTTGCTGCATTACAAAAGGCCGGGGTGCCCAGTCAGTTTTATTTAATACCCGGCGGAAACCACGGGCCAGGCGTACATGTTGATAAAAACATTCAAATGATGGTTGATTTTTTTGTAAAAAATGCGAAGAAAAAACAAACGATTTAATTGAGTTTAAAACATGAAACTGAAACAATTTTTTTTAGCAATGGTACTCCTTTCGAGCTATACAACAAAGGCGCAGGAAATACACACACTTTATTCCGAAACTATTCCGAACAGCAAAGTGATACCGGCTGAAATAAAAGAGAGTTTTGGTGGTGGAATGTACCGAAATGTTACGAATCCGACACTTGAAGTGTATCTGCCCGAAAAAGGAAAGGAAACGGGAGTTGCTATTGTAATCTGTCCCGGAGGTGGTTATAGTGTGGTTGTGTATAATGGCGAAGGAGTTTCGACGGCTAAAGAATTGGCAAAAAAAGGAATTGCTGCTTTTGTGCTTAAATACCGATTGCCCAGTGTTGCTACTATGATTGATAAATCAATCGGTCCGTTGCAGGATGCTCAGCAGGCCATTAAACTTGTACGCGAAAATGCTCCAAATTGGAATGTTAATCCGGCTAAAATTGGTATTATGGGTTTCTCAGCCGGTGGACATTTGGCATCGACCGTAGCCACACATTTTGAAAAAGCACTGATTGATAACCCGAAAGGCACAAGTTTGCGTCCTGATTTTCAGATTGTAGTTTATCCGGTAATCAGTATGCAGCAAAATCTCACGCATCGAGATTCGCGAAAACAGCTTTTGGGAGAACAACCTTCACAGCAATTGATTGATTTGTTTTCGAACGAATTACAGGTGAAAGAAAATACGCCACCAGCCTACATTACACATACTGCCGACGATAACGTGGTGGATGTAGATAATAGTATCAATTATTTTGAAGCATTGCGTCGCCATAAAGTGCCCGTTGAAATGCATGTTTACCCTAAGGGAGGACATGGATTTATTTTCGGACGCAGAGGTTGGATGACTTCTTTGTTGGAATGGATTGGAACAACAACTAATACTAATGTAAAAAAATGACACGATTGAAAATTCAACATTTTTTGTT
>JAGNPC010000202.1 GCA_017989795.1 Paludibacter sp.
GCTAACGCTGCACATAAAGATATCCGTCGCAGATCGGGTGAGCCCTATATCATGCACCCGCTGGCTGTAGCACGCATTGTGGTACGCGAAATTGGCCTCGGTTCCACCTCTATATGTGCGGCTCTCATGCATGATGTGGTGGAAGACACGGATTATACGGTGCAAGATATTGAGCGCCTTTTTACACCCAAAATTGCGCGCATTGTTGACGGATTGACAAAAATTTCGGGAGGGGTGTTTGCCGAAAAAGCATCTGAGCAAGCCGAAAACTTTCGCAAGCTACTGCTCACTATGTCCGACGATATTCGTGTGGTGCTTATCAAAATGGCCGACCGACTGCACAATATGCGTACCTTGGGTTCCATGCCACCAGCCAAGCAGTATAAAATAGCCGGTGAAACAAACTACATTTATGCCCCTTTAGCACACCGACTGGGACTTTTCCGCATTAAAACGGAGCTCGAAAACCTGAGTTTTAAGTACGAACATCCCGATAAATATCATTTTGTACAACAAAAATTGGCCGATGAAGAATCGCTTCGCAATCAATTTTTTAAAGAATTTACCGAACCCGTCAAGCGCACGCTCAATTCGATGGGTTATAAGTTTTTTCTCAAAGAACGTGTGAAGTCAATATTTTCTATCTGGTCCAAAATGAACAACAAAAACATCCCTTTCGAGGAGGTTTTTGATATTTTGGCTCTGCGTATCGTGTTTGAACCCAAGCCTGGTTTAAGCGAAAAGGATCAATGCTGGATGATGTACTCTGCACTCACCGAATTGTATAAACCACATCCTGAACGTATACGCGATTGGGTGAGCAACCCCAAAGCCAACGGCTACGAAGCATTGCATGTAACGCTGATGGGGCCTTTGGGGCGTTGGGTAGAGGTGCAAATTAGAAGTACGCGTATGAACGAGATAGCCGAAAAAGGTCTCGCAGCACACTACAAATACAAAACGGGCGAACACGAAGAATCGGAACTCGACAAGTGGATGAAAACCATCAAGGAAGTGCTCGAAAATCCTGAACCTAATGCTATCGACTTCCTCGACACTTTCAAACTCAATCTTTTTGCTTCCGAGATATTTGTTTTTACGCCCAAGGGCGAAATTAAAACCATAGCCATGGGTGCCACAGCACTCGATTTTGCATTTTCCCTTCACTCCGATTTGGGTATGCGCTGTATTGGTGCCAAAGTAAATCATAAGCTAGTTCCATTAAGCTACGTGCTTCAAAGTGGCGATCAAATAGAGATTATCACCACCAAAAAGCAGTCGCCGATGCCCGAGTGGCTCAATTATGTATCGACCGCCAAAGCCAAAACACGCTTAAGAGCGTTTTTCAAAAAAGAAGAAAAACACATTATTGCCAAAGGGCAAGTATTTATCGAAAAAACGCTTGCAAGCATTGATCTGACGCCCGAAAATGAAGTGATGGTACGTTTGATGAATCACTTTAAATTTACACAGCGAAGTACGCTTTACTTGCAAGCGGGACGCGGTTTAATAAGCGTCGAAGATATTTCGAAAGTGCTATACAAGCCTAAAAGTCAGAATGTACTGGTAAAGTACCTCAAAATGCCTTTTGGTGGAAACTCCGATTCCAAACAACCCAAATCAGTGCCTATTGATGGCGTGCTGGTCAACAAAATAGATCGCAAAAAAACCCTTTTGCTCACCGAAGAGCATGCCGGAACCATGTATCAACTAGCTGCCTGCTGCAAACCCATTCCGGGCGACGATGTGCTTGGCTATGTGGATGATGCCGAAAACCTCTTTATACATAAACGAAATTGCCCCGAAGCATCTAAGCTTAAATCTAGTTTCGGTCAGCGTTTAGTGTCGGTAGAGTGGACTACGCACAAAGCTCTATCGTTTATTCAAACGCTTGAAGTAAAGGGTATTGACAAGCAAGGTGTGATGATAGAGATACTCAAAGTGATTTCCGAAATTTTTGGTGGAAACATTTCCAAAATAACTATCGACACCATGGATGGCATTTTTATTGGTACTTTCGCCGTTGCGGTACACGATACCGAGGATATTGAACTGCTGTGTAAGAACATCAAAAAAATCAAAGAAATAACATCGGTACAACGATTGTAAAACAATATAGATACATTGCATTTGTTTTTTAAATAATTTATGTATTCAACTGCATTGCAATAATAAAAACATTATTATCTTTGTGAGCTATTTAAAAAAGACACTTTATGTTGAATAATGAAATGAAAAAAGAAAAAAAAGTACTTGAAAAAGAACTGCTTTTTTTCCTTTCATATTATAAAGAAGTATCCTCAAGATCCGACAAATTGAAAGTGTATTTTGATTTGCAAATTGAAATAATTACTGATAAATTAAAAGAAATTGGGCATTAAAATAGCGCCAATATCCCATTAAATATAAACAAATCAATTCATTATGAAACAAAAAATTGATGAATTAAAAAAAGCGTTCTGTAAAGCCAAAACAGACAAAGAACGTGATCTTATTGATTTAAAGATGCAACAATTACTCAACGAAAGCCCTGATGAGTTTGCACAAGCCATGGCTGATTCGGCAAAAGATTCTGCTGAAAAAGCTACTGATTTAGCGATGCGACAAAAATTGGAAAGTGTTATTCCGGCCATTTCAATGGTATATATTGCAAAACACTATTTCAACAAAACCGATGCTTGGCTATATCAGCGAATAAATGGAAATATTGTTAACGGAAAGCCAGCTCACTTTACTTCCGACGAGAAAAATACGCTTGCTCATGCACTTCGGGATATAAGTATGAAGCTCCATGAAACATCAGTGAAATTAATTTAAGTGAATTTGAGTTTATTCAAAATTACCTTTTTTGTAATTCAAAACTACCTTTTAAGTAGTTGTTGCAATTTTACTAATCCGTTTTACTAATTCAAAATCAAAATCAAAAACAATGCAAACATTAGTGTTAAATGGTGAGTCTGTATCCGAAATTAAGCTTATTGCCGAATTAGCTAAAAAGATGGGATTGACTGCGAAAATACTTTCGGAAGAAGAAAGAGAAGATATTGGGATGCTTAAAGCTATTAAAAGCGGAAGAACAAAACAGTACATTGATAAAGAGAACTTTCTTAATCAACTTCGAAAATGAAAATTTTAATTGATAAATCTTTTGAGAAAGATATTTCTAAAATATCAGATAAAAGAGTCCTTCATGCAGTTGCAGATTGCATTGATGATATTACCAATAAATTAAAACTAGGAGATATTGTTAATTGTAAAAAATTAAAAGGTACAAAAAATCAGTACAGAATCCGAATTGGAGACTACAGATTGGGTTTTGTTTTTGAAAATAACACAATTGAACTTGTTCGGTTTCTTCATCGTAGTAAGATATATGATTTCTTTCCCTAAATATTTTAATGAACACGTAAAAACCACTATTTTTGTTCTTACAAATCAAAATCAAATAAAACTATTATAACTCAATAAAAAATGGGAAAAGTACTCATTATCGGTGCCGGAGGCGTTGGAACCGTGGTTGCTCACAAAGTAGCTCAAAATCCAGATGTATTTACTGAAATTATGATGGCTAGTCGCACCAAATCAAAATGCGATGTGATAGCTGCCGACGTTAAAACGCGCTACAATGTAGCCATTCAAACGGCGCAGGTTGATGCCGACAATGTACCCGAATTGGTGGTGCTGCTTAACGCATTTAAACCCGAATTGGTTATAAATGTAGCTCTTCCATATCAGGATTTAACCATTATGGACGCTTGCCTCGAAGCAGGTGTAAACTACATGGATACAGCCAACTACGAGCCTAAAGACGAAGCGAAATTTGAATATAGCTGGCAATGGGCTTACAAAGAAAAGTTCGAAAAAGCAGGACTTACAGCCATTCTTGGTTGCGGTTTCGACCCAGGCGTAACGAGCATTTATACAGCTTATGCCGCCAAACACTATTTCGACGAAATTCATTACCTCGACATTGTAGACTGTAATGCGGGCGACCATGGCAAAGCTTTTGCTACCAATTTCAACCCCGAAATTAACATTCGCGAAGTGTCGCAACGTGGTAAGTATTGGGAAAATGGCGAGTGGATTGAAACCGAACCACACGAAATTCACAAACCATTGAATTACCCCGAAATTGGACCAAAAGAATCGTACGTTATATACCACGAAGAGCTGGAATCCTTGGTTAAAAACTTCCCAACCATCAAACGTGCACGTTTCTGGATGACTTTCGGATTAGAGTATTTAACACACCTACGCGTTATTCAAAACATTGGTATGGCGCGTATCGACGAAGTGGAATACAACGGCGTTAAAATCGTTCCTATCCAATTCCTAAAAGCCGTACTACCTAATCCAGGCGACCTGGGCGAAAACTACACGGGCTGGACTTCTATTGGTTGTCGTATCAAAGGTATTAAAGATGGAGTTGAAAAAACATACTACGTGTACAACAACTGTAGTCACGAAGCAGCCTTTAAAGAAACAGGCACACAGGGCGTAAGCTACACCACCGGTGTGCCGGCCATGATTGGAGCTATGATGTTTATGAAAGGGTTGTGGAAAAAACCAGGGGTATATAACGTCGAAGAGTTTAATCCTGATCCGTTTATGGAGCAACTAAACATTCACGGTTTACCGTGGGTAGAGCAACATAACGTTGATTTGGAA
>JAGNPC010000203.1 GCA_017989795.1 Paludibacter sp.
CAAAAACGACTTGGTGAAACTTAACCCCGACAGCGCCTATCAACCGTTGGCGACCATACTCGAGGCCATGAAAATAGAGCAAAAAAAAGCGGCCGGACTAGTTGTTACTTGCGAGTTTCCGCACGCTACACCAGCCGACTGTTCATCGCACACCTACAGCCGTAAAAGATACGATATCATTGCGCCCCAAATGGCTTTTAACAACCTTGATGTGGTTATTGGTGGTGGCAATGATTTTATTTTGGACGAAATGAAACAACATTTCAAAAGCAATGGAACTACATTAATCCAGAACGACAAAAATGCACTTTTAAATTTTAAAGGTGATAAAATATGGGCAATTTACGACAGAAAAGATTTACCTTATGATTTGGATCGCGATACTACAAAAATTCCATCCTTATCGCAAGCCACTTCAAAAGCGATTGAAGTACTCGAGAAAAATAAAAACGGCTTCTTTTTAATGGTCGAAGGTAGCAAAATAGACTGGGCAGCGCATGCCAACGACCCTGTTGCCATGATGAGCGAATACCTCGCTTTCGACAAAGCGGTAGCAGTGGCAATGGCGTATGCCAAAAAAATGGGCAACACCACAGTTCTAGTACTTACTGACCATGGAAACAGCGGATTTTCTATAGGACGCAAAGACCTGAGCAATTACTCTGGTGCTAGTATCGAAAAGCTCTTCGGCACAGTCTCAAAAGTGAAATATACGGCAGTTGGCATCGAAAAAAGATTGAAAGCCGTAGAGCCCTCAGCTATGAAAGAAACCTTCAAAGCACTCACAGCAATTGAACTAACCAACAAAGAAGACTCAGCATTTCAAAAAGTTAAAAGTGCAAACAACACCGACTATACCGAGGCTGGCGAAGGCGAAAGCTTATCAAACTTGATAATAAAAACGCTTAACAGCCGTATGTATTTTGGATTTACTACCACTGGCCACACTGGCGAAGAAGTTTTTATGGCAGCCTATCACCCAAAAGGACACGTGCCACGCGGAAACATACGTAACAGTGATGTGAACAGCTACCTTTTTCAGGCTGCAGGACTGAAAAAGCCGCTCAAACAACTCACATCTGAAATTTACGCACGCCACACTGACGTATTTAAAGGCATGCAAATGAGCATTAACAAGAAAAGTACAAATCCCGAATTAGTTGTTAGAAACGGAGACAAAATACTTACTATACCTGCATATAGTTCAATTGTAAATATCAATGGAAACAATCAACCAATCGGTTCGGTAGCTGTATATGTTGATAAAACTGACTGCTTTTATTTACCTGCTAAATTAAATGAATTATTAAAATAGGACGAATGATCCACTGCATAGAAATATTAAAAGGAAGTAGTATAACAAAAGTTATAGTCTTCCTTTTTTTGTTTATACTATGCCATTTACAACTGCTCGGACAGGAAAATTATGTCATAAAAAAAATTCACTTTCAGGGAAATACGCAATTTACAAAAGCGGAATTATTGGATAAAATTGCAACAACTGAAACTAATTTCATCAACAAATATATTCTTAAAAAAGAACCAACCTTGTATAATGCAGAGTATGCAATGCTCGATGTAGAACAATTAAAGGTACTTTATCAAAGTCAAGGTTTTATGAATGCGATAATCAGCTTCGATTCTATTCATCAAAATGACAAAAAAAAGATAGTTGAATTATTTTACAATATTACCGAAAACAAACCCTATCGAATTAAAAACATTGATTACAACTATAACAACATTGAAATAAAGCTCGAGTCCGATTCGCTCTTAAAATCAGTACGAAATTTTTTATTGATTCGTAAAAATGGACGTTTTGTGGATAATAAATTAATGTATGATGTAGATAGAATAACAACTACGCTCCAAAACAAAGGCTATGTTTATGCTAAAACAAACTATAAGCTGAAATTGAATACTGACTCTAACTGGGTTAACATTACATTTGACATTGAGTCCGGCCAAAAATGCCAACTTGGAGCTATAAGCATTGAAGGTAATACCTTTGTTAAAACAAAGTTTATTGAAAGCATTCAAACATTGCGCGAAGGCGACCCCTACAACAATAAAAAAATTGAACGCGTACGCAAAAACTTGTACAACTTAGATTTATTCCGAATAGTATCTATTATTCCTGAACGTAACAACGACACCAAACTGAACCCCATACCGATACGCATTTTTTTACAGGAAATGCCACGTTGGAGTGCAAAATTTAGCGGTGGCTGGGGTAACGAAGATAAATTGCGGGTGGCAGGTGATTTTACTTGGCGATCAATTTTTGGTAATTCGCGCCGATTAAACTTAGTTGTAAAACATTCGGATATTAACCCATATTACGCTAGTTTAATGTGGATTGAACCTCACTTTTTTGTCAACGATCTATCGTTTGTGATTAATCCGTATTTTAAAAAGAATGTTGAACCGGGCTATACTTCCCAAGCTCATGGCATAGACTTTCCGATAAATTACAAAATAAACAATTCCATAAGTACTTCCTTTAGTTACTATCTGGAGCGTATAAAGCAAGATGTAGATAGTACTGATATTGAGATTACGAATC
This sequence comes from Paludibacter sp., assembly GCA_017989795.1. Taxonomy (GTDB): domain Bacteria; phylum Bacteroidota; class Bacteroidia; order Bacteroidales; family Paludibacteraceae; genus Paludibacter. The sequence continues at coordinate 2,567 of JAGNPC010000203.1, forward strand.
CCGAAAACAATAAATTTCAATACAATAAATCGGGTTTATTACTAAAAACCACTTTTAACTATGCTTCGCCTAGTGTTTCGCCAACTACCGGATGGACGCTTAATGTCGGAGCAAAAATAAACGGTTACTTGCTCGGGTCCGATTTTAATTACACCCGCTGGTGGGGCGACCTGCGTTTTTACCAGAAATGGGGAAAATTTAGCTTCGCCGAGCGATGCATGATAGGCACAGCACAATCGTCGGATAGTGCCGAGTATATACCTGTTGAAGATCGGTTTTATTCGGGCGGTATAAACTCCAACCGAGGTTGGGGGCGTTGGCAGATAGGTCCTAAAAGAGCGAACGGCACGCCACTTGGGGGCAAAAGCATTCTCGAATCGAACTTTGAAGTACGACACCCCCTATTTTGGAAAGTGGAGCTAGCTGCATTTATGGATGCTTCCAATGTATGGTACAACGATGCTATCTATCGGTTTAAAGATTTGAATGTTGCTATTGGAGGAGGTTTACGTGTGAATACACCCATTGGGCCACTTCGATTTGATATAGGATGCCCAGTATGGAACGAGAAACGAAAAATACAATTTAATATTAGCGTAGGACAAGCTTTTTAAGAATTTACTAATTAACAATGCACCATTTACAATTAAATAAAGAACTTTCGATTATTGTTAATAGACTGATTTACATAAAATAAAATTCGATATTATTAAACATTTAAGTGATTATAGAAATCAAAATTTGATTATTCAGTACATGTTTTTACTTTGCAGGCGGCAACTCCCTCTCCTCAAGGAGAGGGCTGGGGTGAGGTAGTAAAAAGTTTTTCGCATAGACACAATGTCTTAACATTCAAATTAACACATACGATCTATTTACAATTAAATAAAGATAAAATTGATAGCATATTATTGAAACATTAAAATATTCTCATTACTAAATTCACATGAAAGTTCAATTATTAAAGCTACAACATACAATACTAAGCATATTGCAATGGACAGTTCTGTTCGTGCTGATGCTGTGTGTACTTGTGGTGGCAATAACACAAACGAACTTTGGAAAAAAGCAAATTTTAAAATATGCACAACAAATGGCCAACGAGCATTTAAATGCCCAGCTTACCATAGGTCAACTAGATGGAAATTTAGTTAACTCGCTCACACTAACCAATCTCGTTCTACATCAAAAATCTGATACCATTGCTACTGTTGAAAGCATTACCTTAAACTATCAGCTACTAGATTTGATATACAACCGAATTACTTTTAACCAAATAGAACTTAACAATCCTACTATAAAACTACATCAGCTCCCTGACTCGAGTTGGAATATTGAACATATATTAAAACCCGACACCATACAAAAAGATACCAGCTCTACTCCTTTCGATATGCTCATAACCGTGCATGAATTCAGCATTATCAATGGAAACGTTAAAATATTGTCCGTCGATAGCCTTTTACCTAAGCGCATCGAAAGCATAGATACACGTTTGGCTGCCAGCTACAGTACCGATAGTCAACATCTTAACATATCGAGCTTTAATTGCAAAATAAGCCATCCTGATTTTATCATAAAAAACTTTAGGGCGCAAATAACCAATACAGCTGATGAGGTTTTACTTGATTTAATGCTCAAAACCAACAAGAACAAAGCCTATTTGCTTGGAAATTACAAGTATGATAATATTCAAAAATCGGAAATCACCCTCACTACGAACCCACTTACATTAAGCGAATTTGCACAATGGATACCGCTCCAATACCAACTAAAAATTGAACCAAAAGCAACCATCATAGCCAAAATTGAAAACAAAAATCTGAGTGCCAATATAAAATTAGAAACTGGAAAGCAAAGTGCGGTGCTTGCCATTCAATCCGAGCAGCTGGTTAAAAAACTTATTGAAAACCTACGCGTAAAAACGCCTGATTACAAGCTGCAACTTGAGCTTACCAAGCTCGACTTACGCGATTGGCTCAATGATAAAAGCATGAACTACGTACTCAATGGCACTATAGATGCAGATGCTACGGTCAACAACTTGCAAGATTTAAAAGCTAACTTACAAGCAAAACTACACAACAGTATAGCCC
>JAGNPC010000204.1 GCA_017989795.1 Paludibacter sp.
ATTATGGGTGTTATGTTTGGTTCAGCTTCCTTTTTGTGGATTGTGTTTGGAACTATCTTTGCCGGCGGTGTGCACGATTATTTATCGGGTATGATGTCCATTCGTACCAATGGTGCTAGTCAGTCGGAGCTGGTGGGTATGCACCTTGGCGATGGTGTAAAGCAGTTTATGCGCGGTTTTTCGCTGATACTTATGATATTGGTAGGTGCAGTGTTTGTTTCGGGTCCTGCAGGGCTTTTGGCTAAAATGACGCCCGATACGATTACCGTAACTTCGTGGGCTGTGATAGTTTTTGTTTATTATATTCTTGCTACGTTATTACCTATTGATAAGATAATTGGTAAAATATACCCTGTATTTGGTTTTGCCTTGCTGTTTATGGCGGTAGGTATTATGACTGCTATGATTGTAAACAAAGCACCCATACCTGAATTTACAGATGGTTTTGCTAATTTGCACCCCAATCAATTGCCAATTTTCCCCATTATGTTTGTCTCTATAGCGTGTGGTGCTATTTCGGGTTTTCATGCTACACAGTCGCCATTGATGGCACGCTGTATTGAGAACGAGCAATTAGGCCGTCGCGTGTTTTATGGTAGTATGGTGGCCGAAGGTATCGTTGCCTTAATATGGGCCGCTGCTGCATCGAGTTTTTACGGGTCCATTCAAGGCTTGCAAGATCATGTTGCTAGCTTGGGAGCAATCAATGCACCAGCACAAATTGTTGATCAGATTTCGAAATCGTGGTTAGGTCCTGTGGGTGGCGTTTTGGCCTTGTTAGGCGTTATTGCAGCTCCACTTACATCGGGCGATACGGCATTGCGTTCGGCTCGTTTAATAGCTGCCGACTTTTTAAAGTTCGATCAAAAGCCCATGTCGAAGCGTTTGATTATCTCCATCCCACTTTTTGTACTAACCTTCCTTATTTTACAAGTAGATTTCAATATCCTATGGCGTTATTTTGCCTGGTGCAATCAGACCTTAGCCGTGTTTACGCTTTGGGCTATAACTATTTATCTAACAAAAGAAAAACGTTTTTATGGTATTGCTCTTGTGCCAGCCATGTTTATGACAGCTGTTTCGGTGAGTTATATTTTAATTTCGCCCGAAGGTTTTGGCCTATCGCAAACAATTTCTATAGTGAGTGGAGTGGTCGTTGCTTTGGCTTGTTTTGGTTTATTTGTATTTAAAACAAAGAAGAATTAAGTTATATTTGTTGCCACATTATCCGTTTTATTTTGATTTAGCGGCTTCACAATCATTTCTATTTTCGCAACTTATTTTTTAGCAAAAAAAGAAGCACCAATCCGAATTTAATTCAGATTGGTGCTTTTCTTTTAAAAGTCCCCTTAAGGTGATTTAGGGGTTGTTTTCTTACTTCACTTCCACACCATTGGTAACTACTGCACTTGGGCGAATCAGTACCAGTTTTCCATCGGCATTTTCGGCCGAAAGAATCATGCCTTCACTCATAATGCCACGAAGCTTGCGCGGTTCAAAATTGGCAATAAAGCAAACCTGCGTACCAATAAGCTCCTCCGGATTTGGGTACGATGCAGCTATGCCCGAAAGGATTGTGCGTTCGCCCGTACCATCGTTGAGTTTGAACTGAAGCAGTTTATCTGCCTTAGGCACTTTCTGACAATCAAGTACCGTAGCAACACGAATATCCATTTTCATAAAATCCTCGAAAGCCACGTTTTCTTTCACGGCATTAGGCGTGTATGCTGCCGCTTCATTGGCTTTTTTAGTATCGAGCAATTTCTGAACCTGTGCGGCAATAGTTTCATCCTCAATTTTTTCGAAAAGCAATTCGGGTGTACCTAACTGATCACCAGCTTTTAGCAAATCAATGCGTCCAAGCTCTTTCCAATCGAAGGTTTGCAAGCCCAACATGCTGCGTAGTTTTTCGGAGGTAAATGGCAAAAATGGCTCAAAAGCAATGGCTAAGTTAGCTGCAATTTGCAAACTCAAATGCATAATCGTTGCCACGCGATCCATGTCTGTTTTAGCCACTTTCCAAGGTTCTGTATCAGCCAAATACTTGTTGCCAATACGTGCTAAGTTCATTGCCTCTTTCTGCGCATCGCGGAAACGGAAATTATTTAATAGCTTTTCAACATCGGCTTTTACATTGACAAACTCTTCGAGTGTTTGCTTGTCGTAGTCGGTTAATTCGCCCAACGCAGGTACTTTGCCATCGTAGTATTTTTGTGTAAGCACCAACGCACGATTGATAAAGTTGCCAAAAATGGCCACCAACTCGTTGTTGTTACGCGCTTGAAAATCTTTCCACGTAAAGTCATTATCTTTCGTTTCGGGAGCATTAGCCGTTAGCACATAGCGTAAAACGTCTTGTTTGCCTGGAAATTCCTCCAGGTATTCGTGCAACCAAACAGCCCAGTTGCGTGAGGTCGAAATTTTATCACCTTCGAGATTCAAAAACTCGTTTGCAGGCACGTTTTCTGGTAAAATATACGAACCCTCGGCCTTCAACATGGCTGGAAATACAATGCAGTGGAAAACAATATTGTCTTTTCCAATAAAATGAAGTAGACGTGTTTCGTCGTCTTTCCACCATTTTTCCCACGAGTCGGGTAGGAGTTCTTTGGTGTTCGAAATATAACCGATAGGAGCATCGAACCATACGTAAAGCACTTTTCCATCGGCACCTTCCACCGGCACTGGGATTCCCCAATCCAAATCGCGACTCACTGCGCGTGGTTGCAAGCCCATATCGAGCCAGCTTTTGCACTGTCCGTAAACGTTTGGCTTCCATTCTTTGTGGTCTTCGAGAATCCATTGACGTAGCCAAGCTTCGTGCTGATCAAGCGGCAAATACCAGTGTTTGGTTTCGCGCATCACAGGAGCCGAACCACTAATGGCCGATTTCGGATTAATCAAATCGGTAGGGCTCAAAGATGTTCCACATGATTCACATTGATCGCCATAGGCGTTTTCGTTGCCACAATGAGGGCATTTACCCGTAATGTAACGGTCGGCAAGAAACTGCTGAGCTGTTTCGTCGTAATATTGCTCGCTGCTTTGAATCACAAAACCATCCTTTTCGTTGATGGTTTTAAAAATCTCCGAAGCCAATTCTTTGTGCGTTTGCGATGTTGTGCGCGAATAAATATCGAACGAAATACCAAAATCGGCAAACGATTTTTTGATAATTCCGTGGTACCTGTCCACAATATCCTGAGGCGTAACACCTTCTTTTTTAGCTTTTATGGTAATAGGCACCCCATGCTCATCCGATCCTCCAATAAAAAGCACTTCCTCCCCTTTTAGGCGAAGATAGCGCACATAAATATCGGCAGGAACATAAACACCTGCTAAGTGTCCAATATGAACAGGACCATTGGCATAAGGCAATGCTGAAGTTACGGTGGTACGTTTAAAATTTGTCATATATAAATTGTATCAAAAAAAATGAACTGCAAAGATAGGCATTTTTAAATTAAAGAGGAAAAAATATAGCTTTTGTTTTGAATTACAAAGGTTTGGCCACTGTTGCAAATTCTTTGTAGCGAGCGTCACTTAAAACACCGAAGCTTAAAAAGATAAATAACTTTTCTTTCCAGCTTTTACAAGTTTTAATGCCTTCGTGCTGAATAATTTTATACCCTTGTTCCAAATATAATCGTTGAATACTTTTAGACGTAAAAAAACGAATGTGTGTGTCGTCGAGAATTCCACCTTCAGGCTTATATCTAAATTCACCTTCGAAAACAATCTCGGTAATTAAATTAGAGATATATCGAAAGTTTGGGATCGAGCTTACAATAACTCCTTTGTCGGATAATAACTCTTTGCATAGTTTAACCACATCCCAAGGTGCATAAAGATGTTCAAGTACATCGTTGAAAATGATGCAGTCGAACTGTTTTTTCGGCAATTGATTAAATAAGTCGTTTATGTCGCCAACAAGAACATGGTCACAGACTTCTGTAGCAATTTGAGCTGCTTCAGGATTAATTTCTATCCCCCAAAGTGTTCTATCGGCTGTTTTAAGCTGCCCAATAAAACTACCTTCGCCGCAACCAACTTCGAGAATGTTTTTGGCATTAACTGGAATGAATTTAAGCATCTCGGGGCGCGTATTCTTAAAATACCCTATTTCAGCTTTTTGTTTTGTTGTATTGTTCGACATTTAGTATGTTTTACGTAATTAAATTAATGGTGATTGTATTGTTTTAAGAACGTACAAAAATAGTTTAATTTTTAGTGTTAAAAAAATAGAGTATGTAGATTATCTGTAGATATTATTTTTTTTTGGAATCCATAAAACATTTAATTGATTTGTGATTGATGTTTTTTTAAATAATAATTTTTAAAGTTCTAAAGAATTATATTTGCAACACCGAAACTCAAATTTTGGCATATAAATGCTATCTTTGCTATAAAAATTGAATTGTATTAGTTTTAGTCCACTTTATTAAACTGATTTAGCCCAAGACTAAAATTTTCAGCACGCTTTATTTGATTTTATATAATTAAGACAATGATGCTGAATTTTTATGCATAAAATACGATTAAAAAGTGCATATTGTGCCAAGATCGTTTACAATCGTGCCAATTTAATGTTTATTGAAGTGTGAAATAATATATTATGAGTAA
>JAGNPC010000205.1 GCA_017989795.1 Paludibacter sp.
TCATTGTAAAGGCCCGATTTATCGACCAACACAATGTTTTTGATCTTATCATCGTTGATAGTACCTAGATAAACAATGAGAGAAATCATTCCCACCATCAGAATGGGAGCTAAAAAAGTGAGTAGGATAAACGACTTCTTCATTACCCTTGTACTATACTCACGTTGTATTATTAAACCAATCTTCGACATAATTTTCTGGTATTATTCCCCTTTAGGGGTTAGGGGTTTGCTAACTGTTTTGATAAAAATATCATTCATACTAGGTAAAATCTCTTCGAACGAAAGGATTTCAGTTTGCAGCATCAGCTTTTCGAGTAAGGAATTATTGGTATCGCCCATGTTTTTCTTAATGCGATATTCAAATATCCCATTTTGCTGTTTGTGATCCAACAAATTAAATCCGCTCACTTCCACTTCTTTGCGTGTTTTCAGCAAATACGTATCGGTAGCATGCGAAGCACGAATTTCGGCTACATTTCCCTGAAGCACAATCTTTGATTTATCGACCAACGAAATGTTTTCACACAAATCTTCAACGGTGCTCATGTTGTGTGTCGAGAAAATGATGGTTGCACCTTTATCACGAAGCTCTAAAATTTCTCGCTTAAGCAATTCAGCATTTACAGGGTCGAAGCCACTGAAAGGTTCATCGAAAATAAGTAGCTTAGGTTCATGCAGCACCGTAGTGATAAACTGCACTTTTTGCGCCATCCCTTTCGAAAGTTCTTCCACTTTCTTGTCCCACCATGCCTGTATTTCAAATTTCTCGAACCAATATTTTAACGCTTTCAGTGCATCCTTTTTACTCATGCCACGCAATTGAGCCAAGTAAAGAGCCTGTTCGCCAATCTTCATTTTTTTATACAACCCACGCTCTTCGGGCAAGTAGCCGATATGCCGAACATCTTCGGCTGTCATGCGTTTGCCACCAAGCAACACCTCGCCACTATCGGGAGCTGTAATGCAGTTGATGATACGAATAAGAGTTGTTTTGCCAGCCCCATTAGGTCCCAACAAACCATAAACAGAATTCTCAGGCACTTCAAGGCTAACTCCATCGAGTGCACGATGACCAGCGTACTGTTTTACAACGTTATTTACTACTAATAGACTCATTTTTTAATGTGTTGATTAAATTTTTCCTTCGTCGGCAAAACTATAATATTTGCCATTCGCTACAATGATATGATCCAGAAAACGTATTCCTATAGCCTCGCAACCTTCTTTCACTCGTTTCGTGATTTTGTCATCTTCCCCACTCGGATGATTCTGACCACTCGGATGATTATGTGCTACAGCAACACCCAGAGCCGATTTCTCAATGGCATAGCGAAGAAGCATTGGTAAATCCACTACGGTTTGCTGTTGCCCACCTTGCGTTAATCGTCGCTTTTCAATCACTTTATTAGCCCCATCAAGTAGCGCAAACCAAAATTCTTCGTGTAGCAAGTCCTGCAAATCAGGCTCAAAAAGGTCGAACAAATCATGACTTGATTTTATTTTATGCCTTTCAAGCACATCAGCTGTTTTTCGGCGTTTACCCAGTTCCAGAGCCGCCATTATTGTAATGGCCTTCGCCTCACCTATGCCTTTAAAGCGCTTGCATAAATCGGAAATCGATAGACGGGCCAATACATTAATATTATCGCCACACTCACGCATTATTCTACGCGACAATTCCACTGCACTTTCGTTTTTATTTCCCGATCCAATTAAAATAGCCAACAACTCAGCATCCGATAGCGCTTGCGATCCTTTATTGGCCATTTTCTCACGCGGCCTATCATCTTCGCTCCATTCGCGTATTGTTAATCGTTTTTCGCCTGTAACCATATTATCAATAAATTAAACTATAAAAAAGGCTTACAAAAATACGAATTTATTTTCATTTTCTGTTTATCGATAAAAAATGTTTTAATACAAAACGAGCCATCGATATTTCGATAGCTCGTAGTATGTGTGCTGCTTAAAACCTATATTGAATATCTTATTATAACTCTTTTAATTTCAATGGATTATACGATACATCCGTATCGAACACATCCACATCTTCGTGCTTTTTCACCCATTTAACCACCACATTGGTTAATGGCAAAGCAATAATTTCGTAAGCTGTTTTCATGGCCGTTTGCGTTAAAATAAGCATCCACAAATCGTTGAGAGGAATAATACCGCTAAATGCGATGAAGAAAAAAACCAACGAGTCGGCTCCTTCGCCTACTAAAGTCGACACAACAGCACGGATAGAAAAGCCACGTCCACGTTGCATAATTTTCATCTTACTCATTATAAATGCATTGAGAAATGCTCCAAAAAGAAATGCGATAAAACTAGCAATAACGATACGCTGTGTGTTTCCGAGTACCATTTCGAAAGCAGCTTGATGCGTAAAATTAGCCGAACCAGGAGCTAAAATACTTAGCTTAAAAATGATTGCAGCTAAAAAATTCATCAAAAAACCAACCCAAATTATTAAACGCACTTTGCGATAGCCCCAAACTTCAGCTATCACATCGTTTAAAATGTACGAAATGGGGAAAATAAATAGTCCGGCAGTAGCTTCAATTGGACCAATTAAGATAAGTTTTTGCTCAACAATGTTGGCAATAATAAGGCATACTGTAAAAAGTATACCTGCCACCATAAAGGCGACGGAGACTTGTTTTTTCATTTTAATCTTGTTTTTTACGTGGTATTCAAGCACACGATTTGCAGTCCACACCGCAAATGCGAGTGCAAAGATAGTGATTTTTTTATAATGTATTTACGACCGATAATTTTAATAAATCATCTTGCTCCACATGCCCGTTATCAATTAAGAAGCGCACAACTTCAATCACTTTCTTCTCGGGGTAATTAATTTTTTTGGTAAGTTCATTAATTGAAAGCTTTGATTCCTCCAATTTTAATAATATTTCATTTTTCATTTCTTCAAACGTAGCCGACGAGATTTCTGTCTCTTTACGTTTCAAACAAATATCGCATTGCCCGCAAGGCATGCCGTTTTTTTCTCCAAAATAAGCCAACAGTACTTGATTCCGACAAACAAACTCCTCTTTTGCGTAATCTAACACGCTTTTTATGCGCGAGATGTACCTTTCACGCCTATCATCATAAGCCTCTTTACTCAACACCATGTATTTTAACTCCTGACGCTCTTGAGTAAAGGTAAGAAATGGCGTTTTTTTACGGGGAATATATTCTATAATTCGTTCTTTGGCGAGCCCTACTAGCTCATTGTAAACTTTGTCGTGTTTCCATTCCAAACGTTTGGCAATCAGATCTTCGTTTATATAAACAGGGTCGGTAAATAGACCCGTGTACGAGCGCAACAAAACATGAATCAACCGTTCTTGATCGGCTGTTTGATGGATATGGTACAACCCGTCTTTATCAACACTAAACAAAAGACGCGACGAATTATCTTGCTCGTCAGTAAGCTCTACATAACCAGCCTGTTGAAGTATTTTTAGAGCGCTGTACGTTATTAGTATTGGCAACTTAAATCGCACACAAAAATCAGCAATATCAAATGCAAAAACACGCTCAAGACCTGACCCAACACCTATTTGATAATAATTACAAAGTGCTTCATAGGTTTTAAATATCACTTCCTTGCCCGGGAAAGTATCGGCCACACGCTTACGCATTTTCACCGCATCGCCATTATTGTAAAGCAATACAGCATAGGCCTTTTTCTCATCCCTACCAGCCCTACCGGCCTCCTGAAAGTAAGCCTCGAGTGAATCGGGTAAGTCAAGATGAACCACTGTACGTACTTCGGCCTTATCTATACCCATCCCAAAAGCATTGGTCGAAACAATAACACGTGTCTCGCCTTCCTTCCAACGTTTTTGTCGTAAATCTTTCGTTTCGTTTTTGAGTCCTGCATGAAAATGCTCGGCACTTATCCCGTTTTGTATCAGGAATTCGGACACTTCTTTGGTTTTTTTTCTATTTCGCACGTAAACTACAGATGTACCTTGTACATTCCGTAGTATTTTCAGCAGATATTCGTCTTTATTTTCGGTAGTACGTACAACATACGCCAAATTGGAACGCGAGAAGCTTTTTTGAAATACGTTTTTTTCTTTAAAATGTAGTTTTTCTTGTATATCGTCAACTACTTCGGGCGTAGCTGTAGCTGTTAAGGCTAAAATGGGGACATCCGGCATCAGCGCACGAATATCAGCAATACGTAAATAAGATGGTCTAAAATCGTATCCCCATTGCGAGATACAATGCGATTCATCTACAGCAATCATACACACCGAAGCTTGAGCTATCTTCTCTAAAAAAACAACAGTGGCAAGTCGTTCCGGCGATACGTAGAGAAATTTATAGGCCTCAAAAACACAATTATCAAGCGTCTGATTAATTTCTTTGCTAGTCATGCCCGAATAAATAGCAGCTGCGCTAATACCTCGCTTTTTCAAGTTCTCCACCTGATCTTTCATCAAAGCAATAAGCGGCGTAACCACAATACACACCCCATTCATAGCCAGTGTAGGCACCTGAAACGTGAGCGACTTCCCCCCGCCAGTTGGCATCAACCCGAGCGTATCTTTACCCGAAGCAATACTTTGAATTATATCCGCTTGAAGTGCCCGA
>JAGNPC010000206.1 GCA_017989795.1 Paludibacter sp.
GCATTGCAGAACATCATAACTTCAAGTAGCTCTTTATCCTACACACATTCTGAGTTGACGTTTGAATAAAACCTTATACTGGTTGACAAGAAAATCAGGAATAATCATTCAATATTCTATATGCTAAAAAAAAATGCAAAATAAACAAACCAACAACCAACCCACATCGTAAAAACTAGCGATAAACCAGAATTATTATACACCACTCATAATGAGCGCATTAAAACAAATAAAGCAGATTGACCAGGAACACAAACCATAATTTATGTTAAATATTTAGACCTAAGTGTTCTAATGACAACAATCTTTGTGTACATTTGACACGTTGTATAACTTCTACCAATAAATAACTCAATAATTAATTTTTAAATCATCAGTATCATGAAAAAAATTTTTACTTTAGCATTTGCTCTTATGAGTATTTTTATGCTTTCACAATCTGTGTCAGCACTAACTTACAACGCAACTGTCCCCGCAGGCACTAAAGCTTGTTACATTACAGGCGATATGAACGGCTGGAGCCCATCGGCAACACCAATGACAAAAATTGATGAAACACACTACACAATTGACTTACCCAATGCGACTTCTGAAATGAAATATCAGTATTTGAGTGGTCCAGATTGGAAGTATATTGAAAAAACTTCTGAAGGTGCTGCAATAACCGACAGAACTTGGTCGGCCACAGATGTTGTAGCCAAGTGGTTGGAAACTTTCATTCCAGACGAACGCGACGTAACAATCGAAGCATTAGTTCCGTTGGATGTTAAAGTATTATATTTAGTTGGTAACTTTAACGGCTGGAGCAGTCCAGGCGAGTCAACAAAAATGACTTTCGTATCGGAAGAAGTAGATGGTAAGATTTTTAAAATCACTATTCACAGCCTCGATGCAAAAAACATGGAATTTAAATTTGTTGCAGGTCCAGCTTGGTCGTACGAACAAGCCGATCCAAAAGACAACTACGTATATACGACTACCGAAAACACGAAATCGGTTGTAGTAAACTCATTTAAAGCATATTTTGACCCCGCAAAAACTGGAACAATTAACATCACTGCCACAGTACCTACCGGAACCGAGAACCTGTTTATACAAGGTGATTTTCTAGGCTGGGATATGTCTAAAGCAATGGAAGGAGTAAAAAATCAGGATGGCACTTTCAGTTTCAGCATTCCAATGGTAATGAAAATTATTTATAATTTTTACAACAAAGCTGACTGGTCTTATGTAGAAGCAGATACTAACGGCGATAAATTCCCCGACCGAACAGCAACATATCCAGAGAATGCAACAACGGCTACAACGGTGGTTGCATGGAAAAAAAGCACTACTGCAGTATCAAATATTAAAGAAGCGTCTAATAAGATGTACAGTATTAACAGTCAACTAGTAGTTGAAAACGTAGAATCAAACATTAATATTTATGATGTAACGGGTCGCAAAATTGAAAACGCCGAAATGAATGGTACTTTCAAATCGAAAAAGCTAAATGCTGGACTTTACATTATTCATGTAGACGGAGCATCAAAGAAAATAGTAATAAAATAACCAACCAATAATTAAAATGGCTGTTCAAAAATATTGAACAGCCATTTTAATATCTAAATTTATCAGAACTTATTGTATCTTTGCTCACTAACACTTAAAAATATGACAACAGTAGAAATTGTAGGCTTTTCAGCCTCATTGCTTTCGGTACTAAATCAATTTCCCCAAGCAATAAAAGTGTATCAATCAAAAGACACACATAGTATTTCGCTTCTTATGTACTGCATTGTTGTAGTATGCATTTCCTTGTGGTTGGCCTATGGCATTTTATTAATGGATGCTCCACTTATTTGGGCTAATGCATTATCGTTGATTCCGATTGTGTATATTTTTATAATGAAAGTTTCGAATACAATAAAAGGAATAGATAAATTATCTATTTAAACACTTATTACACTCTAAAATCGAAACGTTCGGTTCTACTTTTTTCGTAAATATCCCTGTCGAAACTATAGTATCGTGCTGGCTTGTGCGAAACTCCTGTTTGTATTTCGTCCAACTGAATTAAATACGGCATTTTATTAATTTTTCGTCGAAAATTTCTTTTATCGTATGACGTATTGAATATAACTTCGTACACTTTTTGCATTTCAGTAAGCGTAAATTTTGGAGATAATAACTCAAAAATAAGCGGTTCGTGCAGTAAATCATATCGAAGTTTTTTTAATGCTTCGATGAATACGTCATTATGATCAAACATCAGTTCAATTGGCTCGTTTGCGTTAGCCCATTTTGCCACATCAATCAACTTTGTATTGTCAATAGAGTTTATATTCAACAACGAATAAAATCCTACAGTTATTACCCGTTCATCTTCGAGGCGAGGTTTTACCCATTCAAAATCCTGTGGACGCCGGTTCAAACGGTTCGGATCACTAAAAACATGAAACTGCTTTACAAAAATGTCTTCAAGTCCGGTTTGTTCCTTTAATATTCGAGCCGCAGTAGCATTAATGTCCTCATTTCTACGAATATGGTTTCCTGGTAGTTTCCATTCTACGATAATTTCCCCTTCTACAGACACATCTTCTCTACGAACCAATACCGACAATTCATTTTCAAAGTATCCAAATATAACACAATCTACCGAAATTGATGGTAGTGTCGCGATAGGAATTAAATTTGTATCTATCATATAACTAATAACTTTGTGTTGTTTATTGTGCAAAGATATACAAAATTAGACGAATGTAACAAATACTATGTGTCACAAACACACATTGATCAAAAAAATAAGATAAAAAAACTAAAAATCTGAGCTTAGTGTAATATTAACACTAGAAAGTTTTGTTATTAAAAATAAATGAATTACATTTGCCGAATAAAATCACATTGTTATATTGACACTATCAAACAAATTAGACAGATGAAAAAAGTCACAACCTTATTATTAACGGTTCTTCTATTAAGTTCATGTTCCGAAAAAATTATTCGTATTGCTTGTATTGGCGATAGCATTACTGAAGGAGCAGGCTTAAAAAAACAAAGCGTAACAAGCTATCCTGCAATTCTCGACAGTATCCTCGGAAACAAATACAATGTAATGAATTGCGGAAGAAGTGCCACAACCTTGCAACGAAACGGTGATTTTTCGTATTGGAACAGCAAAGAATTTACTAATACATTTGTATTCGAACCTTCGGTAATTGTAATAAAGCTAGGCACCAATGACACAAAACCTCAAAATTGGAATGCAGCCAATTTCGAACAGGATTATCAATTATTGCTGGATACTTTAAATACTTTACAAACACGCCCCAAAATATTTTTAGTACTGCCAGTGCCTGTGTACAAAACAGAATGGGGAATTAATGATTCTACCTTAACAAAAGAAGTGATCCCAATTATTAAACAATTGGCTAAAAAGAACGAGCTAACAATTATTGATTTATACACCGGCCTTAGCAACAGTAAAGAATATTTTCCCGACAACATACATCCAAACGAGAACGGGACACAAAAAATGGCAAGCATAGTTGCACAAAAAATTTTAAATTTCAAAACATCACAAAAATGAAAAAAACATACATAATAAGTGCATTTGCAGTTAGCATAATATTAATGCTGTCAGCATGTAACACGAAATCCAACGACACTCTTGACAACAAAGCGAATTTGATACTTTCGGAAATGACGCTGGAAGAAAAAGTAGGACAAATGGCGCAGATTACACTCGATGTAATCGGCAATGGCGAAAGTCGCCACGAAAGCAATGAACCTTTTGAGATTGACACCGCTCGAATTCGGAAAGCAATTGTGGAATATCACATAGGTTCAGTTCTGAACACCACAAACAATTATGCCATGCCTCCGGCGCAGTGGAATAAAATTATTGCCTATATTCAAAAAGTAGCCATAGAGCAAACCAAAATTAAAATTCCGGTGATTTATGGCGTAGATGCCATTCACGGAGCTACTTACACCGATGGCGCCATTATGTTTCCGCAACAAATTACACTTGCTGCAACTTTCGAGCCCACACATGCTTTCAATATGGCTAGTGTAACAGCTTACGAAACAAGAGCAAGCAGCATTCCGTGGAACTTTTCACCAGTGCTCGATTTGGGTGCCGACCCACGCTTTTCACGTCAATTCGAAGGTTTTGGCGAGGACCCATATTTAGTAAAAACAATGGGACTTGAAATGATTAAGGGTTATGAAGGCATCACCGACAGCATTCACACCAAGTACAAAGTGGCATCGTGTCTGAAACATTTTCTGGGTTATTCGGTTCCTGTTTCGGGAAAAGATCGAACACCGGCTTTTATCCCCGAAAACGTATTGCGCGAATATCATCTCGAGCCTTTTAAAGCAGCCATAGAAGCCGGTGCAGAATCGGTAATGATTAACTCGGGCATTATAAACGGAATAACCGTTCATGCAAGCTACGAAATTCTAACTAAATTATTAAAAGATGAACTGAAATTTGACGGTGTGGTAGTAACCGACTGGATGGATATTATCAATCTACACACACGTGATAAAATAGCCAAAGACCATAAAGAGGCAATCAAAATGGCCATAAAAGCAGGTATCGACATGTAGATGATTC